>NZ_BAOX01000043.1:0-24406 GCF_000813105.1 Rhodococcus sp. BS-15
CCTGCAGGCTCCACTCCCGCTAGGACAAACGGATGGATCGGACATCGCTAGTGTGGAGGAGGCGTCGATTCCGGCGTCGGGAAATGCAAGGTCGGTAACGGGAGCGGTTTTCCATGACAGGCGCAGCCTCCGAGCAGGAACGCTCACCTCGGGTCCGAATGACCGGGACGCAACGGCGTGAGCAGTTGATCGAGGTGGGCCGCACGCTGTTCGCCGAACGCGGGTACGAGGCCGCCTCGGTCGAGGAGATCGCCGGACGCGCGAACGTGTCCAAGCCGGTCGTCTACGAGCACTTCGGCGGCAAGGAAGGGCTCTACGCCGTCATCGTCGACCGGGAGATGTCGACGCTTCTCGGCATGATCACCAAGTCCCTCGACCTCAATCGCTCGCGGATTCGCGTCGAACGTGTCGCACTTGCACTGTTGACCTACATCGAGGACCGGACCGACGGATTCCGCATTCTCGTGCGCGATTCTCCTGCGGCTGCCGAGGACGGCAAGTACTCGTCGTTGCTCAACGAGGCCATCGGTCGCGTCGGGCACATGCTGGCCGGGGACTTCTCGCGTCGCGGACTCGATCCCGAGTTCGCGCCGATGTACGCCCAGGCCCTGGTCGGAATGGTGTCGATGACGGCGCAGTGGTGGCTCGACGTACGAACTCCGTCGAAAGAAGTGGTTGCGGCGCACGTGGTCAACCTGTGCTGGAACGGACTGACGAATCTGGAGGCCGACCCTCGATTGACCGAGGAATGAAACTCGGTTTCGTCTCTTCGGGTCCAAAGAGGGGGTATCGTCCCCTTTGTCGGCCCTGAGACCTCCGTCACTCACGACGGGGTTCTCAACCGGACCGATGCATGTTGGCAGGAGACGTAAAGCCACTCAGTGGTACCGTTCGGGCGTAATTTGCGCAGTGGCAGTTCAGAATTGCGAA
The DNA here is from genome assembly GCF_000813105.1 of Rhodococcus sp. BS-15. Lineage (NCBI taxonomy): Bacteria > Bacillati > Actinomycetota > Actinomycetes > Mycobacteriales > Nocardiaceae > Rhodococcus > Rhodococcus sp. BS-15. Next base: position 931 of record NZ_BAOX01000043.1, read on the forward strand.
GGCGGATCCCATGGTCAGGCAGGCCCGCGCTGAAATTACTCGCGACACCGTGCTTGCTGGCGCAGCGAATGTATTTCTGCGCCTCGGGTACGCGAATGCGAGCCTCAGCGAAATCATCTCTCAGTCCCAGGTCACCAAGGGCGCTCTGTACTTCCATTTCGGTTCCAAGGAAGAACTCGCACGTGCGGTCATCGACGAGGGCAACACTCGGCTGACTACTGCATGCATGCAGTTCAACGACGGCCGTATCCCGGCGCTCGAAGCGGCGATCGGTATCTCCTACATCGTCGTCGACCTTTCGGTCAGCGACCCCATGGTCTCGGCCATGCTTCGGCTGAGCCATCAGATCGGCGATTACCGCGGCACCGAGGGCAATGTCATGGCCGGGTGGAGCGAGTCGTTCGACAAGCTCGCCGCCAAGGCCATCGCACAGGGCGACATCGACCCCAACTCCGATTCGCGCACCATCGGATCTCTCGTGCTCGAGATTCTCACCGGCGTGCACATGGTTGCGGTCGCCACCTCCACCACCGAGGAACTGCCGTCGCGCATGGAGCGCCTCTGGTACTACCTTCTCCCGGCTCTGGTTCCCGCCAACAAGCTCGACTACTTCCGCGAGTTCGCGGCGCGTCGAGTCATCCGCTTCGGCCCGTAACTACCGGTACTGCATCACGAAGCCTGCGATGTCCTCGCGCAGTCGTTCCGGGTACTCACCGTTGACGGCATGTGAGGCGTCCGGATAGAGCCGGACGGTCCCGTCGGGCAGTGTCTTCTCTGCCGTGGCGACGGCTTCCTGAGCGTCGTGCATCACCGACCTGCCCGCGATGATCGCCAGGACGGGCACGTCGAGCGTGGCGAGTCGCTCGTCGGTGATGCGCGTCGGCTGTGGCAGCTTCAGCGAATAGCCCTGCATCCCGGCTTCGATCATGTTCGCGACGGGAACGTCCTCGACCTCCGCGCCGCCTGCGGTGTAGGAGTTGAAGCTGTCTCGCCAGGATTTCGGAAGCCACGGCACGGCGGCGGGGAGGGCCCGAATCGCGGTGCCCCAGGGAATGTCGGCGAAGGTCTGGGCCGGGTCGATCAGCGTGAGTGTGGCGAGGTGCGTGCTGTCGTGCAGTGCCAGGTTCGCTGCGGTCCACCCACCGATCGACAGTCCGACGAGATGCACCTTGTCGGTCGGCAGAGCGTCGAGTGTCTGATCGAGCCACACGGCCTGGTCCTCGTCGCTGGTGATCGGCCGTTCCTGGATGCTGCGTCCCGGCTCGCCGAGCAGGTCGACGGTGTAGACGTCGCCGATCGTGAGCAAGCCGGGCAGGTTGGCCGCCCATACCGGTGTGGCCGAGGAACGGCCCGGCAGCAGGAGCAGAGGGTGCGCGGAGGTTCCGGTGCCCTCGAATCGATAGACGCGGACGACGCCGTAGTCGGTTCTGATGTCGAGCGTCTCCGCCGGATCGGGCAGATCCTCGAACGCGCGGTCGTAGGCGGCGAGAAAGCGGTCCTCGCTCGCTGCGCTGTTCCAATGGCCGACCGGTGAAGGAGTCCGGAGCGCGAACGCGAGGGCGAGCGCGCCGACGGTCATCGCCCCAGCGGCGATTTTCAGGTATCGACGCCGATTGTTCGGTGCGGGAACGTCCATCTCGAATCTCCTAACCGATCGGTAAGTAATTCAACCGTACGGTAGGCTGGCGATCGTGGCAACGAGAGAACCGAGCTTCGTCGAGCGCGCGCGACGCGCTCAGTTGATCGATGTCACGATCGACTCGGTCGCCCATCACGGGTACGCGAAGGTTTCGCTCGCACGCATCGCGGACAGTGCTGGGATCACCAAAGCTGCTGTGCTGTATCACTTCCGAACCAAGGATGCAGTGATCGACGCCGCGTATCGGTTCGTTCTCGCAGCGCTGGTGGAGGACGTGGCAGCCGCGGTCGAGGCCGTCGACGCTCGGGAAGGTCCCCGGGCCTACGTGCGTGCGATGGTCGGCCACCTCCGTGATCACCCGACACACACCCGCATGTTGGTCGAGGCGCTCGGCAACTCGGCTCTGGGGCACAGCCCGGAGGATCGATGGCGTCCGCTGGCCGACATCATCGACGCATCCGTCCGGACTCGCAGGACGGCCGGCGTCGATTCACGCACCCTGGCCATCATCGTCGGCGGTGGGATCGATGCGATCGTCACCGAGCGACTGCACGACCCGGAGTACGACTCGGTTGCTGCTGCCGAGGCTCTCGCAGCGATGCTCGATGCAGCTCTGACGTAGCCCGTCGTCGTCTCCCGCCTGCCGGGCTGTCGGTGTGCTCCCATAGACTCGCCCATGACTGTGCGTATGCAGCCGTCGCCTCGAATCGCTTGTAGGAGCATTGCTGTTGTCTTCCGATTCTCTGCCAGCCATTTCTCCATCCGGGCCGGCCCCGATCGTTCCCGACGCAGCGCTGCAACTCTCGGGTCTGGCCAGCGTCGCGCTGACCGATTCGTCCATGGTGGCCGTCGCCGACGCGATCGGAACCGCCGAGCACACGCTCATCGGACCGCACTCGGTTCGCCCGTTCGTCGCGGCCGCGATCGCGCAGCACACCCAGCTGTTGATCGTCACCGCCACCGGGCGTGAAGCGGACGATCTCACCGACGAGCTCCGCCAGATCCTCGGCGGCGGCGTCGTGATGTTCCCGTCGTGGGAGACGCTGCCGCACGAGCGACTCTCGCCGAGCGCCGACACCGTCGGCAAGCGACTGGACGTACTCCGCCGGTTGGCTCGCCCCGGCGACACCGATTACGGAGATCCTCTGCGCGTCATCGTCACCACCGTCCGCTCGTTGGTGCAGCCCATGGCGCCCGGTCTCGGCGAGATCGAACCCGTGACCTTGAAGGTCGGTCTGGACATCGACTTCGACGGCTTGATCCACCGACTCGTCGAGTTCGGCTACCTGCGCGTGGACATGGTCGGCAAGCGCGGCGAGTTCGCCGTCCGCGGCGGCATCCTCGACCTCTTCTCGCCGACGGCAGATCACCCGGTGCGCGTGGAATTCTGGGGCGACGAGATCACCGAACTCCGCGCGTTCGCGGTCTCCGATCAGCGTTCGCTGCCCGATCACGAGGTCGATCTCGTCATCGCTCCACCGTGCCGCGAACTGCTTCTCACCCAGGAAGTCCGCGACCGCGCCGCGGTTCTCGCAGCCGACAATGCAGGCGACACCGCGTTGGTCGAGATGCTCGACAAGCTGTCCGCCGGCGTCCCGGTGGAGGGCATGGAGGCGCTGCTGCCCTTGCTGCAGCCGGGTGAGTTGCAGTTGCTCGCCGATACCCTCCCCGCAGGAACACACGTGTTGCTCTGTGACCCCGAGCGAATCCGCACGCGCGCAACAGATCTGGTGCGTACGGGCCAGGAGTTCCTCGAAGCGTCCTGGACGGCGGCATCGATCGGTGGAGCTGCGCCGCTCGATACCTCCACCCTCGATACGTCCAGCCTCGAAGGTGCTTCTCTCGATCTCGGTGCTTCGGCGTACAGGTCGCTTCGACAGGTTCGCGAATCGGCCCAGGTGCACGGCCGTCCGTGGTGGACCATCAGCCCGCTCGCGTCCGGCAACGGCGAAGAAGTCGAACTCGCCGTCGATTCGGTCCCGGAGGTCAGGGGGTCCGAGGAAGCGCTGACGGCCCTGTTCGCGACCTTGCGAGCGCATATCGCCACCGGTGGTCGTGCGGTCATCTCCGTCGCCGGAGCCGGCACCGCCACTCGCATCATCGAACGTCTCGCCGAGGCCGAAGTGCCTGCTGCACATCTCGATTCCGGTGCAGTTCCGGTCGCCGACGTCGTGAACGTCCTGTGCGGATCGTTGCACGACGGCCTGGTGTTTCCCGACGCGAAACTCGTGGTCGTCACCGAGAGCGATCTGACCGGCAACCGCGTGGCCGCAGCGGGTGAGGGACGCAAGCTCCCGGCGAAACGCCGCAATCAGGTCGATCCACTCGCCCTCGTCGCCGGCGACAGCGTCGTGCACGATCAGCACGGCATCGGCCGATTTGTCGAGATGGTCGAACGCACCATCGGCGGTGCCCGACGCGAATACCTCGTCGTCGAGTACGCCCCCAGCAAGCGTGGACATCCCGGAGACCGACTGTTCGTCCCGATGGACTCGCTCGATCAGCTCTCGCGCTACGTCGGTGGTGAGCTTCCGTCTCTGAGCAAGCTCGGCGGATCCGACTGGGCCAACACCAAACGTAAGGCGCGCAAGGCAGTTCGCGAGATCGCCGGCGAACTCGTGCAGCTGTACGCCGCTCGGCAGGCCGCTCCCGGGCACGCTTTCGGACCCGACACCCCGTGGCAGCTCGAAATGGAAGATGCGTTCGGCTTCACCGAGACAGTCGACCAGATGACGGCCATCACCGACGTCAAGGCCGACATGGAGAAGGCGGTTCCGATGGACCGCGTCATTCTCGGTGACGTCGGCTACGGCAAGACCGAGATCGCGGTTCGCGCCGCGTTCAAGGCGGTGCAGGACGGCAAGCAGGTCGCCGTCCTGGTTCCGACAACGCTTCTGGCGCAACAGCATCTGCAGACCTTCACCGCGCGGATGGCGTCGTTCCCGGTGACGGTCAGGGGGCTCTCCCGCTTCACTCACGGCTCCGAATCCAAGGAGGTCATGGCCGGGCTGGCCGACGGAACGGTCGACATCGTCGTCGGTACGCACCGCTTGCTGCAGACCGGCGTCGCCTGGAAGGACCTCGGGTTGGTCATCGTCGACGAGGAGCAGCGCTTCGGCGTCGAGCACAAGGAGCACATCAAGTCGCTCCGAACCCACGTCGACGTCCTGACGATGTCTGCCACTCCGATTCCGCGAACGCTCGAGATGAGCCTCGCCGGAATCCGTGAGATGTCGACCATCCTCACTCCGCCGGAGGAGCGGCACCCGGTGCTCACCTACGTGGGTGCCTACAACGACAAGCAGGTCGCCGCAGCCATCAGGCGTGAGTTGCTGCGCGACGGCCAGGTGTTCTTCGTACACAACCGGGTCAGCTCGATCGACAAGGCCGCCAAGAAGATTCGCGATCTGGTCCCCGAGGCTCGGGTGGCGACGGCGCACGGTCAGATGAACGAGGAAACACTCGAACGCACCGTGCAGGGATTCTGGCAACGTGAGACCGATGTGCTGGTGTGTACCACCATCATCGAGACCGGCCTCGACATCTCCAACGCCAACACGCTGATCGTGGAGCGGTCCGATTCGCTCGGCCTGTCGCAGTTGCACCAGCTCCGCGGCCGTGTGGGTCGCAGCCGCGAGCGTGGTTACGCGTACTTCCTGTACCCGCCGGAGAAGCCGCTCACCGAGACCGCCTACGACCGGCTGGCGACCATCTCGCAGAACTCCGACCTCGGTGCCGGTATGGCCGTGGCGATGAAGGACCTCGAAATCCGTGGTGCCGGAAACGTTCTGGGGGCAGAGCAGTCCGGCCACGTCGCAGGCGTCGGATTCGACCTGTACGTGCGGCTCGTCGGTGAAGCGGTCGAGGCGTACCGCGCGGCCGCCGACGGAAAGCCGATCACCACCGACGAGGCACCCAAGGAAGTCCGCATCGACCTCCCCGTGGACGCCAACATCCCACCCGATTACGTCACCAGTGATCGGTTGCGTCTCGAGGGCTATCGAAAGCTCGCTGCGGCAGCCGATTCCGCGGGCATCGACGCTGTCATCGAGGAACTGGTCGACCGGTACGGCCCGCTGCCCGAGGAGGTCGGCCGCCTCGTCTCCATCGCCAAGCTGCGTCTGATCGCCAAGGAGTACGGCCTGACCGACGTCAACGTTGCCGGAACGCAGGTGAAGCTGGCTCCGATGGACCTACCCGATTCCAAGCAGATCCGCCTCAAACGGCTCTACCCGAGCGCTGCGTACCGGGCCACGACCGGGGTGGTGCAGTTGCCGCTGCCGCGCGTCGAAGGTGGCGGCGTGGGGGCGGCGCGCGTACGCGACGTCGAATTGGTGCAGTTCATCGCCGATCTCATCCTATCCTTGGACGGGAAGCCATCTCGGTCGGTGTTGTTGGAGCAAACAGTGGGGGTGTAGCGGTGACGGTAGTTCTGCTCGACCCTGTTCGACCCACACAAGTGCCGGTGGATGCTGTCGAATTTCTCGGCGGTGCAGTGCAATTCACCGAGGAAGTGCCGGTGCGAGTGCGGTGGCTGTTCTCGGGAACCGCTGCGCCCGACGCGGTCGACGCAGTGCTGGTGAGCACCGATCCCGCCAACCCCGAGGTTCAGGAACGGATCGCACGCGGCGAACGAGTCATCGCCGCCGAGAAGCTTCCCGGTGACGACCTCATCGCGGCAGTCCGGTTGATGGATCGGCTGCGCACCCTCGGCGGATGGGAAGCACAGCAGACCCACGAGTCGTTGCGCGGGTACCTGCTGGAAGAAACGTACGAGCTGCTCGACGCCATCGCCGCGGGGAACCTGGTGGACTTGCGCGAAGAACTCGGAGACCTGTTGCTGCAGGTGCTCTTTCATTCCAGAATCGCGCAGGATGCCGCCGAGAACGCCTTCGATGTCGACGACGTCGCTGCGGGACTCGTCGCCAAACTCACCCACCGCAGCCCGCACCTCGGTCGAACGGGCAACGGTCCCGTCGACATCGCGGAACAAGAGCGAGCCTGGGAAGAGAAGAAGGCATCGGAGAAGGCACGCGGATCCTGCGTCGACGGAATTGCCCTGTCTCAGCCGTCGCTTGCGCTGGCGCAGAAGGTGATCGGACGGGCCACCAAGGCAGGCCTGCCCGACGAGCTGATTCCCGACGGCCTCCGCGTCGTACACATCGGAGTCGATCACGCGCACGGTGGAGACAGTGCCGAGGACCTGCTGAGCGTCGGGTACTGGATTTCGCGTCCCTGATCCGCAACGCCGAGGCGTCCGCCCGCAATGCGGGCATCGCACCGGGGGAGATGTCTGCCCTCGACTGGATCGAGCACTGGGGTCTGCGGGGCTGAGGGCTCGCCCCCCGCCCCGCCTGGCGTCCCTCGTCCCTCGGTTGGGATCAATGTGAGTTTCAGTCGCTCAGAATGCAACAAAGCCGCATTGATCCGGACCGGTTACCTGCGCCAGAACAGGTGATGAGTGACGCCGCTGCTGCTGGGGACGACCTCGTGCGCGAATCTGTCGTTCAGCTCGTCGGGGGAGTCCCACAGCTCGAGGCCCGAGCCGAATTCGATGGGCGCGACGGCGATGTGCATGGTGTCGACGAGATCGGCGTCGAGAAACTCCCGAATGCTGGTGACGCCACCGCCGAGTCGCACGTCCTTACCGTCGGCCGCCTCCTTTGCCTGCTTCAGTACCTCGGCAGGCTCGGCTTCGACGAAGTGAAACGTGGTGTCGGACAGCGTGATGGACGGCCGCTCGTGGTGGGTGAGCACGAAGACAGGGGTGTGGAACGGCGGCTCGTCACCCCACCAGCCCTGCCATTCGTGGTCGGCCCACGGTCCGCGTTGAGGTCCGAACTTGTTTCGGCCCATGATCTCGGCACCGATGTTGTTGCTGAAGTCGCGGGCGAAGTAGTCGTCCAGACCACGGCTGCCGCCGGGATCGGTGCGGTTCGGCCAGCTTGCGGTGGCCGCACACCACTCCATCAGACTTGCATGGTCGAGACCGAACGGACTCTCGAAACTTTGGTCTGGCCCCGCAGCGATGCCATCGCGCGAGATGGTGAAATTCTGTACCCGAACCAGCTGTCCCATGTGTGCTCCCGAAGTCGATGACGAAGACGTACGACGTATGGACCGAACCAACCGTACGAACTCACCGCCCGACCGCGTCAATAGACCCTTGCAGCGGTCAGACGTATGCAGTGCGCCATCGACGCAGACCGGGGTCGTGCGTGAATGAACCCTTGCAGCGGTCAGACGTATGCAGTGAACCATTGACGCGGACGGGGGAGGTCTACTCGAACAGCGTCGAACCCCAGTATTCCGATTCTTCGACGCCGGGTGGGCAGGCGAATACCGCGGATCCCACGTGTTGGATGTATTCGTTCAATGCGTCCTTGCGGGAGAGTGCCAGTTGCATCGGGACGAATTGGGTCAATGGATCGCGGCAGTAGGCGATGAAGAACAGTCCGGCGTCGAGGTGGCCGAAGCCGTCGGATCCGTCGGTGAAGTTGTATCCACGACGCAGGAGTTGGACGCCGCCGAGGTTCTCTTTCGACGCCAGACGCACGTGGGCGGCTTTGTCGATGAAGGTGCCCTCGGGGCCCTGGGACTCGAAGTCGAGTGCGTCGAATTCGTCCTTCTGGCCCAGCGGCGCACCGGTTCCCTTGCTGCGCCCGATCACTCGCTCTTGTTCCTTCAAAGTGGTGCGGTCCCAGGATTCGATGAGCATGCGGATTCGACGCGCCACGAGGTAGGAGCCGCCGGCCATCCACTCCTGATCGTCGTCGGCGGAGACCCACACGTTGTCGTTCAGCAGGGTCGGGTCCTCGGCTTTGAGGTTGGCCGTTCCGTCCTTGAATCCGAACAGGTTTCGTGGGGTGGCCTGGGTGGTCGAGGTGGACGAGGTGCGACCGAAGCCGAGTTGCGACCATTTGACCGACACTGTGCCGAAGCCGACGCGGGCGAGGTTGCGGATGGCGTGGACGGCAACCTGCGGGTCGTCGGCGCACGCCTGGATGCACAGGTCTCCGCCCGAGCGTGCCGGGTCGAGGTTGTCGGCCGGAAAGTGCTGAAGATCGGCAAGGGACGCAGGACTTTTCGATGCCAGGTCGAAGCGATCGAACATGCTCGGCCCGAAACCGATCGTCAACGTCAACGACGACGCCGTCAGACCGAGCGCTTCGCCGGTATCGGTGGGCGGGTTGTACTGGCCACCGTCGACCGCGCCGCCGTCGAACGTCTCCTCGCCCTTGGTGAGGCGTTCGGCCATCAGCGTCCACTTCTTCAGCAGCGCAACGAATTCGTCACGAGAATCGGTGGTGATGTCGAAGGCGACGAAGTGCATGCGATCTTGCGCGGGGGTGACGATTCCGGCCTGGTGGTCTCCGCGAAAGTCGACCACATCCGACGGCACCTCGGCACCCGACGCCGTCGCATGTCCGGCGAGGGCCCCGACTCCGACGAGCGCAGCACCGGTCCCGACGGCACCGAAGAGGCGCCGCCGGGAGAACTGCCCGGTCTTATTGTCCTGCAACGACACCCTGCACCTGGCTCACTTCGGCGGACAATGCGTCGATCTTGTTGGACAGTTCCTGGCGCTGCGGTTCGGTCACGGTGTCGTAGAAGACGAAGCCGTCGCCGCTGCGGTACTTGGCGAGCTCGGCATCGAGCTCGGCGAAGCGCGCGTCGATGGCAGTGCCCAGTTCGGCGTTGCGCTCGTCGAGGATCGGACGGACGGCGGCGATAGCGGCCTGCGAGCCGTCGACGTTGGCCTGGAAGTCCCACAGGTCGGTGTGCGAGAAGAAGTCCTCTTCGCCGCTGATCTTGGTCTTGGCGACCTCGTCGAGCAATCCCTGTGCGCCGCCGGCCACCTGGATCGGGTCGATGGTGAAGTCGTCGGCCTTGATCTTGTCTGCGAGCTCGGTGATGTCCGCCTCGAGCTGATCGGCCATCGCGTTCGTGTCGGGCTGCAGGCCCTGCGTCCACAGGTCCTTCTCGATGCGGTGGAAGCCGGTCCATTCGGCTCCGGGCTCCACGTCGGGCTCACGCAGGTCGATGCGTGGGTCGAGGTCGTCGGGGAAGCTCTCGGCGACGGGCTCGATGCGCTCGTAATAGCTACGCGCAATGGGGAATTGAGCCTTCGCCGCGTCGACGTCTCCGCTCTTGACCGCGGTCACGAACGAGGCCGTGGTGTCCTGCAGTGCATCGATCTGACTGACGACGTAGCGCTTGTAACCGTCTGCGGCCTCGGTGAGCAAGCTGTCTTCATCCGTCTGGCGAACCGAATCGCCGGTGACGACGTAATCGGCCCGGATGCCGTCGCCCACCATGCCTGCCTTGCAGGCGGTTTGGTACGTGCCGGGATCGGGCAGGGCGACGATGAGCTGACGCGTCAGGCCGGGTCCGATGTTCTCCACCTCACCCATGACGCGGTCGCCTTCACCGTAGACGTAGAACTCGGTGACCTTGCTGCCGTTGTTGGTGATCTGGAACGTCGAGTTGCCGGTGGTGCCCTCGGATGCGTCGACGTCGCAGGAGGAGTCGGTTGCTGTGACGGTGATATCGCCCGACGCGGCTTCGGTGGAGGACTTCTCGGTGCATCCGGCCAGAGCCATCGGCAGAACCGCGACGGCGGCCAGAGCGTAGGTGGTACGACGCATGGTGGTGGTGCCTTTCAGGAGGATTGCAGAGCTGGTTCGTCAGTCGCGGGAACGCGGACCGGGCGGAGGAAGAGGTAGAGGACGACCACGATGTAGAGCACCCACGCGATCGCTTGGAGCACAGTGGGTTCGGGCCGGAAGTTGAAGATGCCGGCGAGCACGGTGCCGTACCAGCTCGAGGCGTCGAAGTGTGCGGTGATGTCGAAGGCGACTGCGCTGCCGCCAGGCAGGATGCCGCCGATCTGCAGTGCGCGGATGCCGTAGGCGAGGATTCCGGCGGCGACCACGATGAGGAATATGCCGGTGTACTTGAAGAACACGGCGAAGTTGATGCGGACGGCACCGAAGTACAGGAACACCGTCAGCACGGCGGCAACGACGATGCCGAGCAGGAGTCCGAGCAGTGGCCACAGGCTGCCGTTGGTGTTCTCTGCGTAGCCGACCATGAGCAATGCGGTTTCGACGCCTTCGCGGCCGACGGCGAAGAACGCCAAAGCCAGTACTGCGGCCGGCCCGACGGTCAGCGCCCTCTCCATGTTCGCCCGCAGTTCGCCGGAGATGTTCTTCGCGGCGGTGCGCATCCAGAGCACCATGCGGTCACGATGACGACGGCCACGAGCGATGCTGCTCCGGCGATGATTTCGGCGGTCAGTCCGGTGACGGTGGACGTGCCGTAGTGGATCACGAAGAAGATGGCGGCGACCATGGCGACGGCAATGCCGACTCCGAGCCAGACCCACTTGAGCGCGTCGCGTCGATCGGCTTTGACGAGGAACGCGACAAGGATCATCACGACGATGCCGGTCTCGAGCCCTTCGCGCAGGCCGATCAGGCCACTGCCGAACATCTGGGTGGCGATCGACGGCGCTGAACCGGCGGCGAGAACGACTGTGGACACGGGTGGTGCTCCTGTGGTGCGTCGAACATTGGTACGCCTGCCCTCGCAAAGGGTAGGCGACCCTCATGCGTGAAGGCTGACCAAAACATACACCCTGCAACCCGGCCCGAATACGCGTTGACCAGGGGTTATCTCGGTCTTTAGCTTTCTATTACCTTGCGTGTGCAGGATGGAGTGGTGATCTCCCGTATCTGCGTGCTCGCCACAGCGTCGGTCCTCCTCGCGTTGACGGCGTGCGGTACCGGCGAACCGAAGCGCGAGATTCCCGAGGGCATCCCGCCCGGGCCCGGCACCGAAGTGCCTGCCATCGACTTCAACGCGCCCGGACGGACAGCCGACTTGCTGCTCGCCTGGGCCGAACCGCAGACCGACGCGCTGGGCATCTCGGTGACCGCCCTTGCGTCGTACGGGCACGCTGCGGCGATCATGACCGAGACGGATGCCGACTGCGGAATCGCATGGACGACGCTCGCCGGCATCGGATACATCGAGAGTCGGCACGGCACCTACCAGGGTTCGTCGGTGGCACCCGACGGTCTCGTTGCGCCGCCGATCCGCGGCATCCCACTCGACGGCGGACCGGGTGTCGCCGAGATTCCGGACACCGACGGCGGTGTCATGGACGGGGATACCGAGTTCGATCGGGCCATGGGCCCCATGCAGTTCATTCCCGAGACGTGGAAGAAATGGGGCGTCGATGCCAACGGCGATGGCGTCGCCGATCCCGACAACATCGACGACGCGGCGCTCACCGCGGCGCGATACCTGTGCGCGCGCGGCGGTGATCTGCGGACCGCGCAGGGCTGGGAGACGGCGTTGATGGCCTACAACCTGTCGGGTCAGTATCTGCGGGATGTGCGCGATCGTGCGGCCGCGTACTCGGTGGGCACCAGGCCGTAGGACCTCCATGCATCGCGGGCAGGACAGGGGAGCGGCTAGTCTTGCACCCGGCACAGTCCGTCGGTACCCGTTTATAGGAGAAGCATTCGTGGCCATCATTGAGCAGGTCGGAGCGCGCGAAATCCTCGATTCTCGTGGCAACCCCACGATCGAGGTCGAGGTCGCATTGGACGACGGGACGCTGAGTCGCGCCGCCGTTCCCTCCGGTGCATCCACCGGTGAGCACGAGGCCGTCGAGCTTCGTGACGGCGGAGACCGCTACGGCGGCAAGGGTGTCGAGAAGGCCGTCAATGCTGTGCTGGACGAGATCGCGCCTGCCGTCATCGGTCTGGACGCCATCGAGCAGCGCACCGTCGACCAGGCCCTGCTGGATCTGGACGGCACTCCGGACAAGTCTCGCCTCGGCGCGAACGCCCTGCTCGGTGTCTCGCTTGCCGTCGCCAAGTCCGCTGCCGAGTCCACTGGACTCGAACTCTTCCGTTACCTCGGTGGCCCCAACGCACACATCCTCCCCGTTCCGATGATGAACATCATCAACGGTGGCGCGCACGCCGACAGTGGCGTCGACGTGCAGGAATTCATGATCGCCCCCATCGGCGCACCCACGTTCAAGGAATCGCTGCGCTGGGGTGCGGAGGTCTACCACGCACTCAAGTCCGTGCTCAAGGCCAAGGGCCTGGGCACCGGCCTCGGCGACGAGGGCGGCTTCGCTCCCGACCTCGCCGGCACCAAGGCTGCCCTCGATCTCATCCTCGAGGCCATCGGCAAGACCGGCCTCAAGCCGGGTCAGGACGTCGCGCTCGCTCTCGACGTTGCGGCCACCGAGTTCTACACCGCGGGCACCGGCTACGCCTTCGAGCGTGAGACCAAGTCCGCCGAGCAGATGTCGGCGTTCTACGGCGAGCTCGTCGACGCTACCCGCTGGTCTCCATCGAGGATCCGCTCGACGAGAACGACTGGGACGGCTGGGTCGCGCTCACCGAGGCCATCGGCGACAAGGTGCAGATCGTCGGCGACGACCTGTTCGTCACCAACCCCGAGCGTCTCGAAGACGGCATCGTCAAGGGTGCGGCCAACGCGCTGCTGGTCAAGGTCAACCAGATCGGCACGCTCACCGAGACCCTCGACGCCGTGGATCTGGCGCACCGCAACGGCTACAAGACGATGATGAGCCACCGGTCCGGCGAGACCGAGGACACCACCATCGCTGACCTGGCAGTTGCTGTCGGCAGCGGCCAGATCAAGACCGGTGCTCCGGCTCGAAGCGAGCGCGTGGCCAAGTACAACCAGTTGCTGCGTATCGAAGAAGCTCTCGGCGACGCGGCGCGTTACGCCGGCGAGTTGTCTTTCCCCCGGTTCAATTACGAGGGATAGCGAACAGGCTCGTATGACACGAAGTGGAGAGTGATGATGGCACGGCGCGGCAGGTCCGGGACCAGTCCAGGTGGACGTGATCCCCGACCCCGTGGCCGTTCCTCCTCTTCGAGTCGGTCCAAGGCCGGGGGGCGTCTCTCGCGACGAGAACGCCTCCGGCCGGCAGGCCACCCCACCGGAACCTTCCGAGCAGGTGCGCGACGCGGTGGTCGGCGGCAAGGCTGCGCCGCGGCGCGTCGGTGTTCGTCGTCCCAAGATGCCCGAGCGGACGTTCTTCGGACTGTCCACCGGTCGAGCCGTCGTCCTCGGTGTCGTGGTGTGTGCGCTGGCGTTGACGCTGGCGGTGCCGCTGCGCACCTACTTTTCGCAACGCAGTGAGCTCGAGTCCGTGCTGGCCGAACGGCAGGCGCTGGAAGACGACGTAAGCCGCCTGCAGGTTCAGAAGTCTCAACTCGACGAGCCGTCCCGCATTGCGGCCGACGCTCGCGAACGACTGCGTTTCGTCATGCCGGGGGAGACGCCGTATCAGGTGCAGCTGCCCGGCGACTACTCGCCGAGCTCCGAGGACCTCGCGGTGGACACCACTCCGACAGGACCGTGGTTCACCGAACTGTGGAACACCGCGGTCCAGCCGCAGGGTTCGGATGAGCCCCGGAGCCGACGTCCGCACCGATGCCTCTTGTACAGCCAGAACCCGCACCGGCTCCGCCGCCGGTGCCAGCACCAGAAGGAGGACCCGTCGGGTGAATTCCTCGGCAGTCTCGCAGGAAGATCTCGATGCGGTCGCATCGCAGCTCGGACGTGAACCGCGTGGCGTACTCGAGATCGCGTACCGATCTCCGGACGGCAGGCCGGGTGTGGTGAAAACCGCCCCGAAGCTGCCCGACGGCACGCCTTTTCCCACCCTGTTCTATCTGACGGATCCGCGGCTGACGGCCGAGGCCAGTCGCCAGGAATCGGCCGGGGTGATGCGGGAGATGACCGAGCGTCTCGGTACCGATCCCGAGTTGGCCGCTGCATACCTGCGCGCCCATCAGTCCTATCTGGCCGAGCGCGACGAGATCGAATCTCTCGGAACGGATTTCACCGGCGGCGGCATGCCCGATCGTGTCAAGTGCTTACACGTGTTGATCGCGCATTCGTTGGCCAAGGGCCGGGCGTCAACCCGCTGGGTGACGAGTCGGTTGCGTTGGCAGCCGAGAACTCGTTGCGCGGCAAGGCAATTCCGGCCGATTGGCCGACCATCGAAGAACTACGTGCGGAGAAACAATGACCAGGGTTGCAGCAATCGATTGCGGCACCAACTCGATCCGCCTGCTCGTCGCCGACAACAACGGTAAGTCGCTCGCCGACGTCGCTCGCGAGATGCGAGTGGTGCGGCTCGGGCAAGGCGTCGACGCGACCGGAGCATTCGTGCCCGAGGCGATCGAGCGCACCCGCGTGGCATTGGTGGAGTACGCGGAGATCATTCGCAAGACCGGGGCCACTGCGGTGCGGATGGTCGCCACCTCGGCCACCCGGGATGCGTCCAATCGAGAGGACTTCTTCTCGATGGTGCGCGAGGTACTCGGTAAAGTCATCCCCGGTGCCGAGGCCGAAGTGATCACCGGCGACGAAGAGGCCCGGTTGTCCTTCGCCGGTGCCGTGGGTGAACTCGACGCTGCCGCAGGGCCTTTCGTCGTCGTCGATCTCGGCGGAGGCTCCACCGAACTCGTACTGGGCGACGCGAAAGGCGTGAAGTCCGCGTTCTCGGCGAACATCGGCTGTGTGCGCCTGACCGAGCGCTTCTTGCACAGCGACCCGCCCACCGCCGACGAAATCAACGGCGCGCGTGAGTATGCCCGCGAGAAGTTGGCCGAGGCATTCGAGGAAGTATCGATCGGCGACGCCTCGAGCTGGGTCGGGGTGGCCGGCACGATGACCACCATCGCGGCTATTGCCAAGGAACTGCCCGAGTACGACGCCGACGAAGTGCACCTCTCGCGTGTGCCGTTCGATCAGCTCTTCGAGGTGTGCGAGCGACTGATCGGAATGACCCACACGCAGCGAAGTGCGTTGGGCCCCATGCACCCCGGACGGGTCGACGTCATCGGCGGCGGAGCAATTGTGTGCAGTGTGTTGGCCGAGGAATTCGAGCGACGCGGTGCCGTAAGCTCTTTGACCGTCAGTGAGCACGACATCCTCGACGGCATCGCGATGTCGATCAAGATATAGGCAGTACGGCCCCTATAGCCCAATTGGCAGAGGCAGCGGACTTAAAATCCGCACAGTGTCGGTTCGAGTCCGACTGGGGGCACCAGAGTCCATATGGATCCAGATTTCTGGACCAGGACAGTGGGTTTCGGGTTGTACCGTGAGCTTCAGTAGCCTTGCACGTATCTGAGTGGACAACTGGGTGACGCCGAGACCGCATTCGAGGTCCGCAAGCTGTTCGCCCCGATCACGGCACCATCCCCGACGCTCCCGGCACCGACCCGGAGCCGGGCACCGAACCCGCAACGGCCACCGATTCAAGAGCCTGACTCGACCAACCTACCTGTGACCTCGTCCATGATCGCTGAGTATTGGGGGATCAACGCCGGGTCTGTCGGATTGCTGCCCCCCTGGGTGAAGCGCATGAAGAGGAGTCCCACTTGGTGGGTGAGGGGGAAGGCGGTCGCCATTCGGGTGGCGGCGACCTCGTCAACGTACTGGTAGACCGAGAAGTCGTCTGTTGTCACGAGTTGGACGCATCCTGAGTCGGCACAGAACCCCGTGTTGGTTCTGGGGTCTCGCGCGGGGAGTCCGGCGGCGGTGACGGCATCGACGACGTCTTGAGCGCTCACCGCACTCGTTGGCGCTTGGGCGGTTGGGCACGCAGCGGGCGAAGCGAGCATTTCGAAGTCGGATCCGCCGGGTCGCAACCCGGTCTGTGCGGCGCCCAATGCGTCGAGAGCAAATTTTCCGTTGGCGATTCGTCCGCCGCCTTCGGCATCCATTCCCTGACCGCAGTCGATGGAGACGAACCAGCCGCCTTCTTTTCTTGTGCTGGTGTAGCGAGCGCGCACGTCCATGAACGACGCTTCGAGTTGCGCTGGGGTGTAGCTGCCCCAGACGTTGAGAGTGATGTAGCCGTCGCGGTCGACTGTCGGCGGCCATGAAAAACTGACCACAGGCGGCCATGAATATGCCCACTGACGGCCGATAAGAACTGACCACTCGCGGCCACGAATGTGACCGCCTGTGGCCACGAATCTGCCCAGACCACACCCATCCTCTCGGCGCGTCAGCGCCGAGGAGGCCTCTCCTGCGGTTTCGATACCGATGCCTAGTCCGTATCGAATCCACCGCAGGAGAGACCACGTGAAGTCTGACGGAGAACTGATGGACATACTCAATGCATACGACCTGACCGGATCATTGCGGGCCGCCGCAGACTTGTGCGGCTGCTCCCACAACACCGTGAAAAAGGCCGTCGAAGACCGAGACGCCGGCCTGCCACCGGCCACCCACCGAACCAAAATCACCGACGACTGGCTCGAATACCTCGAAGAGTGGGTCTCCAAATCCAAGGGCAAGATCCGCGGCGACAAAGCCCACGAGAAACTTCTCGCACTCGGCTACACCGGTGCCGACCGCACCACTCGACGCGCCCTCGCCGAAATCAAAACCCAATGGAGACTGGGCAATACGAGAGTGCACCGGCCATGGATCACCGAACCAGGACTGTGGCTGCAGTACGACTTCGGAGACGGCCCGGTCGTCGACGGCCGCAAGATCGTGCTCCTCGTCGCCTGGCTGGCCTGGTGCCGCTACCGCATCGTGGTCCCACTACGCGACCGCACCGCAGCGAGCGTCTTCGCTGGCCTGGACCGGGTCTTCCGCATCATCGGCGGCGCACCGACCTACCTGCTCACCGACAACGAAAAGACCGTTACCGCCGGCCACGTCGCCGGCGTCCCGATCCGCAATCGCACCGCGGTCACCTTCGGTCGGTACTACGGAATCACCGTGCTGACCTGCCAACCGGCGGACCCTGCATCGAAAGGCGGAGTGGAGAACGCTGTCAAACTCGCCAAAGCCGACATCGTGCCCACCGAGACGAACCTGCTCGAGCAGTACGCCACCTTCGCCGACGTCGAAATCGCGTGCACGGCGTTCATGACCGAGATCAACGCCCGAGTACATCGGGCCACCCGCCGCGTCCCGAACGAGATGCTCGCCGAGGAACGACCCGAGTTGCACGGTATCCCCGACATGCCGCACACCGCAGTCCTCGGAGTCGCTCGCCGAGTCCCCGACAACACACCGATGGTCACCTTCGATCACTGCCAATACTCGACACCAGCAACACTATTGGGTCAGAGCGTGTGGGTCAGACTGCACGACGGGACAGATGAGGTCGTCATCTGCGCTCTCGATGACGGTGGCCCGATCGAAGTGGCCCGGCACGCCCGCACCACACCCGGCAGCCCCGCCATCGACGACGCCCACTTCCCCGGACATCACCCGAGGATCCCCGGCGACTACAGCGTCCGCGCGCGAACAGTATCCGAACAGCAATTCCTCGCGATCGGGGAAGGTGCCGCGACATGGCTCAAGGAAGCCGCCGCGGTCGGCACCGAACGGATATACCTGAAAATGTCGCACGCGGTCGATCTCGCGCGACTCGGAGTTCGGGGCGATGTCGATTGGGCACTCGGGCACGCAGCGGTGCACGGCCGCTTCGCCACCGGCGACCTCGACTCGATCCTCGCATCGAAGGGAATGGACCTCACCCGCCGCGGCGCATCCGAATCCACCTCCCTCACGCAAGGCACATCAGGATGGAACTTGTTGGGCAGCAACGCTATCGAACACAAAACCGCCGACGAGACGAACGAAGGTCAGCGATGAACACCGTCACAGCGGAACTCCCCACCGACCTCGAAACGCTGCTGCGGCAACTCCGCCTGCCGCATGCCAGGTCCATCGCCGCCGAAGTCCTCGCCACCGCACGAGCACAACGCTGGGACCCCGCCGAGGTCGTCAAAGCGCTTCTCTCAGAGGAATCCGCCGGCCGGGCACGATCGATGCTGACCGCCCGCCGCAAAGCAGCGGGATTCCCCACCGGGAAGACCTTCGAGGTCTGGGACGAGAACGCATCATCGATCCCGCTTCCCACCCAGCATGCCCTGCAGACCCTCGAATGGGTGCATCGCCGCGAGAATCTGGTGGTCTGCGGGCCGGCCGGGACAGGCAAGACATTCTTCCTCGAAGCGTTGGGACAGAACGTGATCCAAGCGGGGATGCCGGTCGCGTGGTTCACCCTCGAGCAGATCGGGGTCCTCGTACGCGCGCACCGATCCGACGACTCACTCGGCAAAGCGATCGCGAAGATCGTGCGCGCCGAACTCGTCGTGATCGACGATGTCGGGCTGTTGCCCGTCGGGACCGATGCCGCCGAAGGGCTGTACCGAATCGTCGAAGCAGCCTACGAACGCAAGTCCGTCGCGATCTCCTCGAACCTTCACCCGAGCGGGTTCGACGAACTGATGCCCAAGACCCTCGCCACTGCAACGGTCGATCGGCTGCTGCACCACGCGCACCTATGCCAAACCAGCGGCGATTCGGTCCGCCTCGCCCAAGCCCTGCACGGTCAGGGGGTCAAACCCTTGACCTGACATGATGCTCGACCGGTGGCGGACAAACCCGACATGGGCAGATTCGTGTCCGCCACCGGTCAGTTCTTGTTGGCCACCCATGGGCAGTTCTCGTGACCGCCTGTGGTCACTTCCCGATGTCCATTGACAGTCGACGCGTTGCCAGTACTCGGCAACGTCCGGTTGGGCTGCTGGCATGGACGTCGGCCGAGTTGCGGTGCTCGTTGTCGACTGAGGCGTGGTCGTGTTCGTCGCGGCGGCCGTGGGAAAGGACTCGGAAGACTGGGTGGCCGAACGGGTCTCGTCTTTCGCTCCTTGCCAGGCGGAGGTCCCGATGATCCCGCCGACGACGACGATGGCGAGTCCGCCGAGGACGTAACTCCGGCGTTTGTCCAAGGGTGTGGACGGTGTGGGTTCGAGTGTGGGTTGTGGTAGCGGGGCTTGCGGCGGAGGCTGGGTGGCGGAGGTCCATTGACGTCCGTCCCACCACCGGAGCTGACCGGATTTTTCGGGGTCGGGGTGCCATCCGGCCGGTGTTGTCATGCACGATGTGTACCAGGTCGCGCTGGCGTGCACCTACGCCAGGCAGCGACCTCGCCACGCCGCATGTGTAAACCGCAATGATCGACGCGATGCAGTCCTATCACGCCGAACTCGGCGGGCGGCGAGCTAACCCGAACCGTTGATCGCGAATTGCTTCGCAGTCCATCGCAACACGAACGGCAGTCCAGTCATGGCACCGATGAAGTGGTCGCCTGCCACGGGCTCGTAGTGCACGGTGGCGCCCTTGCTGCGCCACTGCTCGATCAGGGCAGTCACGCCGGCTTCGGGGATGAAGCGATCGCCGATCATCTTGCTCGCGGAACCGTGGAAGAACGCGACCGGTGCCGAGGGCGCGTCGGCACCCGGACGGTTCGCGGCGATCACCCGCCGCGCGATGTCGGAGTCGAACGGGTCGGGCTGGGACGCCAAGTCCTCGATTCGCATGCGTACCAACCCGCCCAAGGCCAAGGGGAGGACGGACATGTCCTTCACCCAGGACGCCAACAGCAGCGCCTTCGGGCCGAACAATTCCACCATCTCGGGGTGCTCACGCGCGAGGCCCATGGTCGCCGCACCCAGCAGACCGGCCGCGATGGTGCCGTTCATGGTGTCCAGCAGCATCGAGAAGTCGGTGGGCGTTCCACCGGCGATGGCACCCGCCAACCTCACGTCCGGCGCGTACCTCGGCTGCAGCTGCGCCGTCCACGTGGTGGCGATCGCGCCGCCGCTGTAGCCGTAGGCCACCACTGGGCTGTCGGCGAGCTCCGGGACGACGACCGTCATTCCGCGTAGCAGTCCAGGACGGCATGCCCGGCCATCGTGCCTTCGGAGTACGACATCCGCGGGCCTTGGTGATCGGCGACGAGGACGGCGTATCCGCGGGCGAGCCAGAGCGGCATCACCGGCGGGAGGTCGGCACCGACACCGTGCACGAGCCGGTACGACGGCGTGCTCTTGGCTCCGAGGGAATCGATGGCCACGTTGTGGGCGACGACGGGCCGCGGTCCGCGCCCGGTCCACGGCCGCCTCGGGATCAGCAACGAAGCGGTGACGCCGGCGGGGAGACCCCGCGCGTCGGTCGATCTCACCATGAACTGATGCAGGGCGGTTCGCGGCCGAGGCACCAGACCGCGGGTCGTGCGCTGCCGGATCACCGCACCGGGTGCGAGGTCCTCGATGCCGGGAGGGGTGAGGAAGAAGGCGTCGTTGTCGATCGGGGTCGGAAGGATCGCGGCATGGGGATCGTCCGGAGGCTCCAGGGGCAGTCGTCGAGTCAATACGCGATCGAGCACACCGAACAGAGTCATGATCCCCCGATATTCTTCTCGAGCCGTACCCATCCCCGCGGTCACCGTACAGTGCGAGGCAGTGGGTGAACGCAAAAATGGAAACGTCCCCGCGGGCCACCCCCGCGGTCCGTGGCTCCCATGTCGAGCAGGTTCTGTGACTGCGTCCCGTCGTCGACAGCGCCCCGAACGCCTCCAGCCGAGTGATGTCGACAGGGGAGCAACCGCCTCCGGACTCTGCAGCAGCGCAAGGATGTCGAGCTCGAGCACATTCTCACTCAGGACCGCCTCGCTGTGTTTGCCGCACTTGGCTGGCAGTCTTCCGCCATGCCTTTGCGCGGCTGTCGGTCCTGCAGTACTCGACAATGGAGGATGCGGCCATCTTGGCAGTCGAGATCAGTGCGTGCCGCGGCACCGCGTTTCGGGATTGGACAGAGAGCCCGTGCCAGATCGCTTGGACGACTCCGACGATGGTGTTGGCCGATGTCTCGACTGGTAGTTCGCCCGCTTCGATGGCGCGTTCGATTCGCGTAAGTAGCGTGCGTTCGTTCCCGCGGTGCAGTTCGGAGATGTATTGCGCGGCATCCAACGTGTCAGCGCTGTCGTTCGTCACGGCACTACTCACGAAGCACCCGGGATGAGTCTCGGAAGGGGCGGTGAACTCGAGCACTGAGTCCGTCAGAATCGACTCGATCACCGCAGCGATCGAGTCGAGACCGACTGCACGGGTGTAGATGTCGCGATAGGGGGCGGTGTAAGTGCGGACGGTTTCCTCGAACAATCCCGCCTTGCTGCCGAAGGCTGCGTACAGGCTCGACGTCGATAGGCCGGTTGCATCGGTGAGTGCGCGTGTGGATGTACCGGAAAATCCGTGTCGCCAAAATAGCCGCGCAGCAGCCAGGAGTACGAGATCGCGGTCGAACGCCGAGGGCCTGCCACGTGACGGTGTTGTCATCGTTGCATTTTAGAGCGATTGCTTCATAATTGCCATATGGAGCGAACGATACAGAAATCGGTGCCCGTGTCCGGCGGTAGCTGGGTCAATGTCGATGTCTACGGGAACCCGGACCTGCCAGGCCTTCTCATCCTCCCCGGGGTGATGAGCGATGCTCAATCCTGGGCCTCGGTGGCGCGATCGGTGAAGGCGTGGCCCTCGGTTTCCGTCGTCAATCGACGAGGACGGCGGCCTTCGGGGCCACTGACCGCTGACTACTCGATCGGCGTCGAGGTAGACGATCTTCTGCGGGTGCTGGGCACGATTCCCGAGCCGGTCAGCATCTTCGGGTGGAGTTACGGCGGACTGATCGCGTTGCTCGCCGCAGACGAACATCCTGTCGAGCACCTCATCGCGTACGAACCTGTCATCCCGCCTTTTGCTCGACACGCATTGTCGGACTTGAAAGACGCAGCGGCACAGAGCGATCGGGGGAGGAGTGTCGAAATTGTCAACGTCGACATCTCCGGCTTCTCCGCCGAACACGTCGATGTCCTGCGGGCAGACAAGGGGCAGTGGAAGGCGCTGTGCGAGCTCGCTGAACCGCTGCACGCAGAGTTGAGTGCGCTCGACGCATCGCATCCGCCCGATGTTCTGGCCGGAAAAGTCGAGCGAGTCGACCTGATCATCGGCCAACACAACCGTTCGATCGAACCGTACGGCACATCATTCGACCGGATCAGCAGCCGAATCCCGACCGCACGCATTCATCAGCTGGACGGCAACGGTCATCTCGCTCACATCGAAGCACCCCTCCAGCTCGGACGGGTCATCGACGCAACCGCGGCGTCGGTATGACGCGTCGATCATTGTGGTCGCAGTTGTTTGAGCCGGAAAGTTCTGCGCTGCTGATGGTTTCGTCGGAAGAACTGTCGTTGCGAGAAGTGACGATCACTACACCGCCGATCAACAGCGCCGCACACCATCAGAATCGACGACAGTTCGAGGACGACGCCGAACACACCACCGGTGTGGAGCTACGTATTCGCCGGCTACGAGTGCGAGAAGTCCGACACCGTCAAACGCGCAGGAGCGCAGTCGAACCGAGCATTCCGCCCCGATTGAGACGCGGTCCAGCCGTTGGTCCGTGTGGCTCTGCCCCTGTAGGCCGCGGTTCACGACCGTCCGCTCGGATCGGGTCAGGTGAAGTTCGGTGTCACGAGAGCATTGCAAGTCCGTACGATCGTGCGGGGACCGGAGTTCACATGAATCCAGTGTTGTGATCGAGAACAGCGGGTTCCTGCCTTCTCGATCGCTGCTTCGGATACAGCTCGCGGCAATCAGGCGATAGGTGTCAGCTCAGGGCGCTCAGCAGCACGGCATCGAGTTCTCCGGCCGGCAGCATCGGCAACATGTGGTGGCTGCAGCCTGTCAGGACGACGGTGTGTGCGTTCGGGAGAACCTCCCCGACAGTGTCGACAACGCGAAAACTGTTGTGCACCTTACTCTCGCCGGCAAAAACGATGGTGACGTCCGCGGACAGCGTCGCCCATCGATTCCCTGTGGGGCGGCGTGGAACCACTGGTTTCGCAGACGGGAAGTCGGCGCTCGCTCGGTGAGATCGAGCCAGTCG
>NZ_BAOX01000042.1:0-24442 GCF_000813105.1 Rhodococcus sp. BS-15
ACGTCCTCGGCGGGCTCGAGCTGGGGCGGAAAATCGCTGGGATCCTTGAGCCACCGCATGATCGCCAAGCGCGCGGGATTGCTCAGCGCACCGAACACCGCTGCGAGCTCTGCGGGGTCCAGTTCGTCAGCCACCCCCGAAGCCTACTCCCATATCGCAATATCCCGATATGTGGTCTACTGATGGAATCGCAATATCGCGATATCCAGATAGGAGTAGGTCATGTCACGCGTAGCAGTAGTAGTGGGAGCCAACGGAGTGATCGGCGGCAACTTGGTCGATCACCTGCAGCGAACAGGCGACTGGGACATCGTCGGGCTCTCACGCCGCGGCGGTACCGACGACGGACGCGTCCGGTACATCGCGGTGGATCTGCTCGACGCAGACGAGACTCACCGCCAACTGGCGGAGCTGACCGAAGTCACACACATCTTCTACGCCGCCTACCAGGAGAGACCGAGCTGGGCCGAACTCGTCGCCCCCAATCTCGCGATGCTCGTCAACGTGGTCACGGCCATCGAGGACAGTTCACCGGACCTCGAGCACGTGAGCCTGATGCAGGGATACAAGGTGTACGGTGCACACCTTGGACCCTTCAAAACCCCGGCGCGAGAATCCGATCCGCCCCACATGCCGCCCGAGTTCAACGTCGATCAGCAGCAGTTTCTCGAGGCGCGGCAACTCGGTAAGCGATGGACGTGGTCGGCCATCCGGCCGTCGGTGGTGTGCGGTGTCGCGCTGGGGAACCCGATGAACCTGGCCACCGTCATCGCTGTGTACGCCACGATGTGCGCAAAACTGGGCGTCCCCATGCGATTTCCGGGCAAGCCCGGTGCCTTCGGCGCGCTGCTGGAGATGACGGATGCGTCGTTGCTCGCGGAGGCGACGGTATGGGCGGCCACCACGCCGAGCTGCGCCAACCAGGCGTTCAACATCACCAACGGCGATCTGTTTCGCTGGAGCGAGATGTGGCCGCGCATTGCGGGTCTCTTCGACCTCGACACCGCAACCCCGCTACCGATGTCGCTGGCCGATGTCATGGCAGACAAGGAAACGCTGTGGGATTCGATCGTCGCCGAGAACGGGTTGCAGAAAGTTCCGTACTCCGACGTATCATCCTGGGCCTTCGGAGATTTCGTCTTCTCGTGGGACTACGACGTCATAGCGGACGGTTCCAAGGCCCGTCGAATGGGATTTCAGCGATTCGTCGACACCGAGGCAATGTTCGCCGGGATCTTCGCCGAACTGCGGCACCAGCGAATCATCCCCTGAGGGGAGCCGCCCGGTGTGACGCCGGAGTTGGCCGGATAGTTTGAATCGGCACGAACGCCGATCGAGACCTACGGGAGAACAATGCATCCGTTCGACACAGCAGTTGCCCTCGAGACCGTCGGGGCCGGCACCTTCGCCGGGCACACATCCGCGCCGTACAACAACATGGTCGGCCCGTTCGGTGGCATCACTGCCGCGACGTTCATTCGAGCAATCGAGCGTCATCCGGAATGCCTCGGATCGCCGATCTCGCTGACGGTCAACTTCGCAGGTCCGGTCGCCGAGGGCGAATTCGAGATCTCGGCGCGCGCCGTACGAACCAACCGAAGCAATCAGCACTGGTACCTCGAGCTGATCCAGGGCGGTGCCGTAGCCACTACGGCCACAGCGGTGTTCGGAACGAGACGCGAGACGTGGGACAACACCGAGGCTCTGGCACCGGCCGTCCCCTCCCCCGCCGACACGCCCCGAGGCACCTTTCCCGACGCGATCGCCTGGGCGCAGAACTACGAGATGCGCTTCGTTGCAGGCGCTCTGAACGATCAGGAATCACCGGACTCGACCGAGACTCTCTGGATCCGCGACACTCCGCCTCGTCCGTTGGACTTCGCGGCGCTGACGTCGCTCAGCGATGTGTTCTACCCCAGAATCTTTCAGCGCCTCGGTCGCTACGTGCCGGCCGGCACCATCTCGCTGACGACCCACTTCTTCGCGACACCGGAGGATCTCGAGAGCCACTCCGATGGGTACGTCCTCGGCACCGCACGCGCGCGCCGGTTCCATCAGGGCTATTTCGATCAGACGGCCGAACTGTGGACCGAAGGTGGGACGTTGCTGGCCACGAGCCACCAGGTGGTCTACTACAAGGGCTGAAGCCACGCTCGTAGGACTAGCGTGAACCCATGACGCACCCCTCGACGCACCTCGACATCGTCGCCGCTCCCGGCGTGTTCGCCGATCTAGCGACGGCGCAGGAGCTGGTCGCCAGGGCGCTGTCGGCCCGAGGACTGACCGGCGGAATCGTCGACACTGCAGCCGGTTCCGACGAGGTGATCGTCGTTCCCGGGGGTGGCGTCCCCATCGACATGGCGTCGTACAGCAGTGTCGTTCGAGTCGATCTCGGGCAGTGCGAGCCAGACAGGTCCGACGGCATTCGCACACACATCCGGGGCCGCGGAATCGACGGCCTCCGATTCGCGATCGACAGTGTGTTCTTCCACCGCTTCCACCCCGGGACGATCCTGTCGTACGGAGATCACCTCGAGCAACGCGTCGAGCAGCGGTTACCCGAGGGCGACGGCCCGTTTCCCGTTGCGGTGTTGATCCATGGTGGCTATTGGCGTTCGCGATGGGAATTCGATCTGATGGACGCGATGGCCGTCGATCTGACCGCGCGCGGCTACGCCACGTGGAACGTCGAATATCGTCGCCCCGACGAACACGGCTGGGATGCGACGACCGACGACGTCGCCGCCGCGCTGGCAGCGCTCGAGACCGCAACCGGCGATCTGGACCTGAACCGAATCGTCCTGATGGGCCACTCGGCCGGCGGTCAGCTTGCGATGCGACTGGCGGCCGACTCGGCCGGGAAGACCGTGAGTCCTGCTCTCGCAGTGAGTCTGGCCGGTGTCCTCGATCTTCGGGTCGGTGACGAGCGGTGGCTCGGTGACGGTGCAGTGTCGACTGCGCTCGGTGCGCGCTTCGCCGATGCCCAGCAGACGTACGAGGCATCGTCTCCGAACTCGAGGCTTCCGCTCGGCGTTCCGCAGTTGGTGGTGTGCGCGATGTCGGACGATCCCACCCTGCTCGAGATCAGTCGGGCGTACTACGCCGCCGCGTCGGCGGGCTCGGATTCGGTCGTCTCGGTCGAAGGACCCGGGGGCCACTTCGCGGTCATCGATCCCGCGTCGGAGATCTATCAGGACATGGTTCGCGAGGTCGACGCCCGGATGTGAGGTACCCGGGACCACCCGTCGGGGGAAGTCCGTAAGGTGCAAGGTGTGACGCGCAGCACAACGACGTGCGTGCCGAGACTTCAGGAGCGAGATCGATGAAGAGCACCATGCAGGACACCCCACTGTCCATCGGCCAGCTGGTTCGATTCGGGACGTCCATCCACTCCTCGGCCGAGATCACCACCTGGACGGACACCGGTCCGACCACCGTGACGTTCGGGGAATTGGGCAGGCGGGCAGCGCAACTGGCGCACGGTCTGCGGTCGATCGGCATCGACGACGATCAGCGCGTCGGAACGTTCATGTGGAACAACGCCCCGCACATGGAGGCCTACATGGCGATTCCTGCGATGGGCGCAGTGCTGCATACGCTGAACATTCGACTCTTCCCCGAGCAGCTCACCTACATCGTCAACCATGCCGAGGATCAGGTAATCATCGCGGACGCGAGCCTGCTGCCACTGTTGACGCCGTTGCTGCCCACGTTCGAGACCGTGCGTCACCTGATTGTCGTCGGGGTCGACCCGGCGCAGGTCAATGCCCCCGAGAGCATCGAGGTGCTGAGCTACGAGGATCTGCTCGCAGGCAAGTCCGAGGAGTTCGACTGGCCCGAGCTCGACGAACGATCAGCTGCCGCAATGTGTTACACCTCCGGTACCACAGGCGACCCCAAGGGAGTGGTGTACTCGCATCGGTCGATCTACCTGCACTCGATGCAAGCGTGCATGACCGACGCGATGGCGATTGCGCAGTCCGACAAGGTATTGGCCATCGTGCCGATGTTCCATGCGATGTCGTGGGGTCTGCCGTACGCGGCGCTGATGGTCGGTGCGTCGCTGATCATGCCCGACAGGTTCCTCCAGCCGGCTCCGTTGGCGGAGATGATGTCGACGCTGCGCCCGACGGCTGCTGCGGCGGTTCCGACGATCTGGCAGGCACTGCTGGAGCACCTGGAGGATCACCCGGCGGACCTGTCGAGTCTGCGTGACGTGGTGGTCGGCGGCAGCGCGTGCCCGCCGAGCCTGATGCGGGCGTTCCACGAGAAGTACGGGGTGCACATCTCGCAGGCGTGGGGCATGACCGAGACCTCCCCACTGGGTACCTCCGGCAAGCCCGACGCCGGGCTGTCGCCGGAGGACGAGTTCGACTTGCGTTGCACGCAGGGCAGATTCGTCGCCGGGGTGCGAGCACGACTCGTCGACGATGCAGGCACGGTGTTGCCGTGGGACGGCACGACGGTCGGCGAACTCGAGGTGCGTGGCCCGTGGATCACCGGCAGCTACTACCGCGCGGACGCAGACGACAAATTCGACGACGGCTGGCTGCGCACCGGCGATGTGGGCACTATCTCCGAGGGCGGCTACCTTCGGTTGACCGATCGCTCCAAGGACATCATCAAGTCCGGTGGCGAATGGATCTCGTCGGTGGAACTCGAGAATCAGGTGATGGGACATCCCGCCGTACGCGAGGCCGCGGTCATCGGCGTGCCCGACACCAAGTGGGACGAGCGCCCCTTGGTGGCCGTCGTCGTCCGCGAGGGCGCTTCGGTTACAGCCGAAGAGCTCAAGGAGTTCCTCGACAGCCGCGTGGCTCACTGGCAGCTGCCGGAACGCTGGACGTTCATCGACGAGGTCCCGAAGACCAGCGTCGGCAAGTACGACAAGAAGCGACTGCGGAGTTCACACGCCGACGGTGCGTTGGAGGTCATCGAGCTGGTGTAGGAGAACACTTCTCCGCGCGTCGACGTCCGCTGATTCTCAGCGCAGCACCCTCACACCGCACGCCGACGCGAAATCTGCGACCAATGCCTCGATTCGAGGCTTGGTTCGTTGAATTTCGCGAAACGCAAACCACCCCCACGCGAGGTAAGCCACCGTGGCTACGCAGACCAGGCTGGCTGAGATGATTGAGGCAAGTAACGACCGAGGAGCCAGCAGTGCCACGCCCACACCCACGAGAACGGCCAGCCCTCCGGCGAAGGCTGCGACAAACTGGGCCGGATTGGACTGCCGATAGTTCCACAGCACACGTACCCGGTAAAACGCGAACAGTCCGTCGTACCGTGACCTGGCCGCCTCGTCGGGCAAACCCATCGCCTCCAGTTTCTCTGCGAAGACGAATTGCCGTTCCTCACGCTCGTAAGCCCGAGCTAGCGTCCTCGAGCGGCCGCTGAGGTTTTCTTGCCGCATTCGCGACAGAAAATTTACGATGAGCGGCACGCACACCGCAACCACAGCTGATACTGCAGACAGAGTCACCATTTTGTCCCCCAACTCATTCGGCCGATTGATTCGAGGGTGACCGTAGACCGCACCACCGACACCACGACAGATGTCACCGGCTGCGCGGCTGTCTATAGCGTTCTTGCGACCGTCTGTTTCAAGGGCGGCTCGACCATGATCGGCCAGCCAGCGCTTGCATTCGATCGCGCTCACCGGATACCGCGTCCTGTCGAGACTCGGCACACTTCTGTGGCAGATTGCTACACTAGCGGTACTGCTGCGGCGATAGGACATCATCATGGGCACCACCTCGTCTCTACGTATCGACGACGACCTCTACGATGCTGCAAAACTGGCCGGATCTACCGCAAGCCGAAGTGCCGCGCAACAGATTGCACATTGGGCGCTGATAGGCCGAGAGATGGAGCTTTCACATCGCGTCTCGGCACGCGATATTGCCGATGTTCTTGCAGGTAAGGCGCGCTATGACGACCTGACGCCGCACAGGCAGGCCGTCGTGCGCGCGGAGTGGACCGAACAGATCGAATCGGCGACGGAATCGCTCGACTTCGAGAGTGAGTTCACTGCAGAAGGTCGCTCGTACGTCGAGTCCGACGAGCACGGCAACGTCGAGTGGACCGAACATCGATAGATCGCGCTCCCGAGACAGCCAATCGTGACAACACCGATCTCGGACCCGGTACTTCACCTGCTTGCTGGACCCAATGGTGCAGGCAAGAGCACGTTCAACGCGCGCGTACTGTCACCCGTCACGCATCTTCCATTCATCAATGCCGACGAGATCGCGCATGATCGATGGCCCGGCGACGAGTCTGCGCACGCCTACGAGGCGTCACGAGTTGCTGCCGACCTGCGCGCGGAATTCCTCTCGGCAAGATCATCATTCGTCACCGAGACCGTCTTTTCACACGAGTCCAAAGTCGAACTGGTCCAGTTTGCCGTAAGCGCAGGCTACTTGGTGACGCTGCACGTCATCGCAATTCCTGTCGAAACGGCTGTGGCCCGAGTACGAAACCGCGTCGATCAAGGCGGTCATTCGGTTCCAGAGGCGAAAATTCGCGAACGGTACGACCGGTTGTGGCCTCTCCTTCGATCCGCGATCGAGATGGTGGATCGCGCTCAGGTGTATGACAATTCATCGGCGCGGCAGCCGTTCCGCACGATTGCCCGGTTCGATCGCGGCAACCTCGTAGGGCAGGCCGAATGGCCCACTTGGATGCCGCCGGCCCTGCGTTCGTAGCCGCCCTGTCCCGTTGATCGACATGCTGTATGTCTCACTTGAATGGGATGGATCAGGAGACGCGGGTGTATCAGCCTACGATCGAGTGCACCGGCCCCAACGACGCGAGGGTCATCTCTGCCACGTGTTCGAGTTGACTCCGAGTTGCGCCGTCCCGGGCACGCTGGGACATGCCCTGAATGATCACGCCGATGAATTCCGCGACATCGACCGGGTCCCATGACGGAGGCAGGATGCCGTCGGCGACGTTCTCGGTAATGCGTTCCGCCAACAGGGACACGTTGGCATTGCGCATGTCGCGCAATCGATCTGCGATGCCTCGGTTGGCGTCGGTGACGCCGACGGCCGAGCTGATGATCAGACAGCCGCCCGGGCACGACTCGTCGGTGTAATGCGACGCCGCGTCGTACAGCAGCCTCGAGATCAGCTTGGCCGCGTCGGGCTCCTCGGCGAATGCCCGGTCCATGAAGTCGCCTCGAGTGGCGAGATATCGCTCGATCGTGGCGAAGAACAGCCCTTCCTTGCCGCCGAATGCGCTGTAGAGACTCGGCGGGTTGATGCCCATCGCGCTGGTGAGCATCGAGACCGAGGTGCCCTCGTATCCGTGCTCCCAGAAGGCGAACATCGCCTGATCCAGCGCTGAGTCGACATCGAACTTCCGCCCCTGTCCTCGTACGCCGGCCATAGGCCCTCCTGGTCTCGAATCTCGTCCTGCTCCGGAAACTGTGATCTAGTCTACTCCTGTAGCGATCGATAAACGAATCCCTTACGCTTCTGCAAGAACTTCGGTTCGGCACAGCACGGAAGAGAGCGAATACAGCCCGAGAGTGCATATCACCGTCCAGGGGGATCGAAATGCGTAGTGCCGCTTCATTCAAACTCGGACTCAGTCACAGTGCAGACACCGACTCGGCATGGAAGGTCGAGGCCGTCAAGCAAGTCGAGTACCACGTCATCGCAGCAAGGAACCTGTTCATCCCGGAGAACACCCAGCTGCTGGACGGCTGCAGCGCAGCACCGTTGACCAGGGGAGACAGACGCCTCGTCGTCATCGACTCCAATGTCGACCGCATCCACGGCGATCGCATCAGGGGATACTTCGAGCACCATGGAGTGGCCGCGTCGTTCGTGTCGATGCGCGCCGACGAGACGGTGAAGGAATGGAGCTCGGTCATCCGCGTCGTCGACGCGATGAACGGGTTCGGTATCGACCGACGTCGCGAGCCGGTCATCGCCATCGGCGGCGGCGTACTGCTCGACGTCGTCGGATTCGCCGCGAGCGTCTACCGGCGCGGCACCCCGTACATCAGAATTCCCACCACCCTCATCGGACTCGTCGACGCCGGAGTGGGCGTCAAGACGGGCGTCAACTACGGCATGGGCAAGAACCGCCTGGGAACGTACGCCCCCGCCATCGCCACCTACGTGGACCGCGCATTCCTGCGCACCCTCGACGACCGGCACCTGTCCAACGGCCTCGCCGAGATTCTGAAGATGGCGCTGATCAAGTCGATCGATCTTTTCGAGCTGCTCGAAACCTACGGTCAACGCCTGATCGACGACAACTTTCAAGGCACGTCCGCCGAACTCGACACTGCTGCAACTCAAGTCATCGCCGAATCGATCCACCTCATGCTCGAGGAGCTCCAGCCAATCTGTGGGAGTCCTGCCTGGAGCGGTGTGTGGACTACGGCCACACATTCTCGCCGACACTCGAGATGGAGGCTCTGCCCGCTCTGCTGCACGGCGAGGCCGTCAGCATCGACATGGCGCTCACCTCCGCACTCGGATTCCTGCGCGGAAGCCTCAGCAGTGATGACCTGGACCGAATTCTGACGGTGATGAAACGACTCGGCCTTCCCGTCTGGAACGACGTATTGTCCACAGCGGGCGTGCTCGACGCCGCACTCGCAGACACCGTCCGCCATCGAGACGGACGTCAGCGGCTGCCGCTCCCCGTCGGCATCGGCGGACACCATTTCGCCAACGATGTGACCAACGAGGAGATCGCGTCTGCGCTGTCTCTGCTAGCGCGCAAGAACACCGGGCTGCCCAACGGCGAAGTCTCGGTGACGAAGGTCGCGTCATGAAGTGGGACAGCCTGTACATCGAGGGCTTCGGATCCTATCTGCCCGAGAGCCGAGTGCAAGCCGCCGACATGGTGGCGGCGGGGCGATTCGAGTCGGTCGAGCACCAGAAGACCGGGCAGACGTCGGTCGCGGTCTCCAATCCCGACCTCGGCGAAACCGCGCCGGACATGGCCGTCCTCGCGGGCCGAGCTGCCCTGCAGGACAGCGGGATCAACACTGACGAGATCGATCTGCTCGTTCACGCCGTCGTTCTGCACAACGGTCTCGAGGCCTGGAACTGCGGTGCCTACATCCAGAACGAACTCGGCATCGACGACTGCCTGCCCATCGAGATCCGCACCGCATGCGCCGGAGCGATCGTGGGCATGGAGATGATCGGTCGCTGGTTCGACGGACGCGGCAAGGGTTTGGTGACTGCATCCGACGCCTGGCGTATGCCGCTGTTCGACCGGTGGAAGTCCGATAGCGGTCTCGTCTACGGAGACGGTGCGGCCGCCGCCGTCGTCGGCCCCGATCCCGGCCCGTTGCGCATCCTGTCGACCTCCGTGGTGAGCGATGCACACCTCGAACAGATGCACCGCGGCCACGACAGCCTGGACATGCCGGTCTACGACACCGACGGACCCATCGACCTGCGAGCACGCGTCGCCGGCTTCGCCGAAACACACACCATCGACGAGTTCTGGTCACGCAACGCGGCAGCGTTGTCCCGTTGCGCCGAAACCGCACTGGGCGACTCGGCGACCCACCACGGCGAGATCAGCAGATGGATCGTCCCGAACTTCGGCAACGTTCTACTGCGCAAGCAGTGTTTCGAGCCCCTGAAGATCAAGCCCGATCAGACGCTGGTCGAACTCGGGCGCACGATCGGCCACACCGGTGCTGCCGACCCACTGCTCGGCCTCGATCTGCTCCGACGCGCGGAAACCCTGCAGCCGGGTGACCGAATCATGCTCACCGGCATCGGCGTCGGGTTCACCTGGGGATGCGCAGTAGTCGAATACACCGGCCACGACAACACCACGAAGGGATAGACCAATGGTCACCGAGACACGCCACGAAGCGCCCGCGGTCAACGCGAACGCCGCCATCATCTGGATGCTGCTCGCAGTGTTCGGGGTGGGAACCGTCGAATATCTCGTCGCCGGAGTTCTGCAAGACATCTCCTCCGACGTCGGCGTGGGCAATTCGACTGCAGGCCTGTTGATTACGATCTACGCCGTCACGGTCGTCATCGGCGGTCCGCTGCTCACCATCGCCACCACCCGTGTTCCTCGCACACCGCTCATCGTCGCCTTGATGGCCTTGTTCATCATCGGCAACATCGGCACCGCACTGGCCCCGAACTTCGCGACGCTGGTGATCTTTCGCGTCATCACCGCACTCCCCCACGCCACGTTCTTCGCGCTGTGCCTGGTCTTGGCAACCTCGTTGGTGGAACCGGAATTTCAAGGCCGCGTCATCGCACGCGTGACGCTCGGCCTCAACCTCGCGACCGTCCTCGGCGTTCCGCTGGGGACGCTGATCGGCTCGCAGCTCGGCTGGCGCTGGTCGTTCGCCATCGTCGCACTCTTCCAACTGTTCGTCACCGCCGCCTGATCGCCTCGACCCGACGCGCCGCACCGTCACACCACACCGGCAGTGTCACCTCGGAACTGAGCGTGTTCACCCGAGGTCCGGTGCTGTGGGCAATCGGCCTCACCGCGCTGAGCCAGGCCGCACTGTTCGTGGTGTTCACCTACATCGCCCCGTACCTCACCGATCACGCCGGCGTCTCGGCATCCACCGTCACCATCGTGCTGTTCGTCTTCGGTGTCGGCTCGGTCGTCGGCAACCAGCTCGGCGGGTACTTCGCAGACAAGGCCCTGGACAAGACGCTGTACACAGCGTTGACTGCACTCGCAGGTGCGCTCGTCGTTCTGTTCCTCTTCGGCGGCACAGCGTGGTTCGCCTTCGCGTGGATGTTCGTTCTCGGTGCCGCGGGCTTCTCGATCATTCCGCCACTGGCCTCCAAATTGATCGGTGCGGCCAGTGAAGCACCGCACCTCGCGGCCACCGTCAACATCGCCGGGTTCCAACTCGCCAATGCCGCGGGTGCCTGGATCGGCTCCATCGCCCTGTCGGGAGGCAGCAGCGTCTCGATATTGCCTGCCATCGGTGCAGTTCTCGCCGTCGGCGCGGTGTTGCTGCTCTTCGTCAGTCGTCGTGCGGCCAGGGTGGCCGGATGAGAGCGGCCGTGATCGACGCTCCGCATTCGGTATCGATCGTCGAGCTCGACGACCCGGTATGCGGCCCGGACGACGTCGTGGTCGCCGTCTCGTACGTCGGGTTGTGCGGCACGGATCTGGAACTGCTGCACGGCACATCCTCGTACCTGACCGATGGGAAGACGTCCTTCCCGCATCACTTCGGACACGAGTGGGTAGGCGTGGTCGACCGGACGGGCAGTGGCGTCCGCGATCTCGAGACCGGTGACGCCGTTACCGGCAGCACCATGCTTTTCTGTCAGTCCTGCACGGCCTGCGGATCGGGTAAACGGAACCAGTGTTCGGATCTTCGCGAGGTCGGACTGTACGAACACGGGGGTGCTGCAGCACAATTCCTCGTCATGCCGCGGCGCGCCGTCGTCTCGCTGGGACGCGTGACAGCAGAACCCGAACATGTCCTCATCGAACCGCTGGTGACCGTACTCGAGGCTGTCGACGCGGCGTCGGTGTCCCCGGGCGATCGGGTCCTCGTAGTCGGCGCGGGAACCATCGGAAGTCTCGCGGTGGCCATGCTGTCTCGCTATCCCGTCACCGTCGACATTCTCGAAACACGATGCATCGAGCACCTCGGCGCAAGCGCAGTGGCTCACAGCTTCACCGAGGCCGACGCCCTGACCGGTCCCTACGACATCGTCGTGGAAGCTTCGGGCGGCGTCGGCGCACTGAACACGGCAATCGGGGTACTGCGTCCCGGTGGAAAGTGCATTCTGGTCGGCGTAGCCGCGCACTCGGAGGCCATCGACCCAGGAGCGGTTGCGCTGGCGGGTATCTCGATCATCGGGATACGTCACGGTGTCGATCACTATCGCCGTGCTGCGGCGCTCTTCCCGCTGATTCGTCCCGCACTGGCGGCGCTCATCGACAGCGTGGTCCCGTTGTCCGACGCCAAAGCGGCATTCGATCGTCTCGAAAGCCACAGGACACGACCGAAAGTGGTGATCGCAGTTGAGTAGGCCCGGCTACACCGTCGTCACCGGGGCCAGCAGCGGAATCGGACGCGCGATCGCCCTGGCACTCGCACGCGAAGGGCACAATCTGATCCTCGGGTACGGCAACGGCACCGACCGAATCCGCCTACTGGTCAAAGACATTCGAGCCTCGTATCCCGTCGTTGCGACTGGGCTCCAGCTCGATCTGCGTGACGCGCGTGCCACGGTCGCCGCGGTCGAGGGCGCGGTAAGCGAGCTCGGTGAGATCCGGTGCCTCGTCAACAACGCCGGCGTCAACGACCGATCCTCGGCCGACACGCTCGATGTCCAAAGGATCGAGGATGTCCTGGCGATCAACACCGTCACTCCGCTGGCATTGGCATCGGCAGTCGGTCGCCGCATGATCACCGACGGCACCCCGGGCTCGATCGTCAACATCACCTCCGTTCACGATTCGGTGCCCATCACCGGCGGCGCGATCTACTGCGCCAGCAAGGCAGCGTTGGCGGCGTCGGGCAGAGTGCTCGCACTCGAGTTCGCGCGGCACGGTGTCCGCGTCAATTCGGTGGCTCCCGGGGAAACAGCAACCGCGATGAACGGCGTTGCCGACGAATCCTCGTTCGCGAAAATCGCACGGCCGGCCATTCCGATGGGAAGGCCCGCCGGGGTGCACGAAGTTGCCGCGGCCGCAGTCTTTCTCGCCGGGCCCGAATCGAGTTATCTCACCGGTACCACCATCACCGTCGACGGCGGCCTCGTGCTGACCGCCGCAGAAGAAAATGCACGGTACTCGGGCGAGCTGGTGCCCGCGGCCGGAAGAGAGGAGATCGCATGAGAGCCGTTGTCATCACCGCCAAGGGTGAACCCGAGGTACTGACTGTCGCCGAGGTCGACGAACCTGCTGCCGGGCCGGGCGACATCGTCGTCTCGGTTGCTGCAGCAGCCGTCAATCCGGTCGACCTCAAGACTCGTTCGGGATACCTGGACATCGAATTGACGTACCCCGCAATCCTCGGTTGGGACGTGTCGGGCACCGTCGTCGCCGTCGGAGAGTCGGTGACCCGATTTGCGCCGGGCGACAACGTGATCGGGATGGTTGCGCAGCCCGCACACCGATTCGGTACCTACTCCGAGCGCGTGGTCGCCGACGAATCCCTGTTCGCGCACGCGCCCACCGGCGTCGGCCTCGCGCACGCGGCCGCGATCCCGCTCGCATCTCTCACCGCGGTTCAACAGCTCGACAAGATCACCCTCGCAGCAGAATCGACGGTCTTGGTGACCGGAGCGGCGGGCGCAGTGGGACGCATCGCGTCGGCGATTCTGCTCAGCCGCGGACACCGAGTGGACGCCCTCGCGCGAGAGTCCGATACCGGGGATCTACTCGCGCTCGGCGCACGGCGAGTGTTCGCCAAACCTGTCGACCTGCAGGCCGGTGAGTACGACGCCGTCGTCGACACCGCAGGCGTTGTCGACACAATCGACTCGGTGCGCGACGGCGGTGCGTACGTCTCGATCGAGGACGGCGACCAACCACAACCTCAACGTGGGATCACACCGGGGAAAAGCTATGTGAACGAGGACGGACCGGGACTCGAAGAGATTGCCGGACTCGTCTCGGCGGGCACGCTCACCGTGCCGGTTGCCCGCGAATTCGGATTCGACGAGGCCGCGCAGGCGCATGCGCTCCTTGCCGCAGGTGGAACACGAGGAAAGGTACTGCTGATCCCATGACCACGACCGAGAAGACCGAAACATCTCTCACCACAATCGGTATCACCGTGCCCGACGCCCACCAGGCAGCTGACTTCTTTGCATCTCTCCTCGGCGTGACCGCCACCGAAGGTGCCTCGGTGCCGGTCTCGGGCAGCACAACCGTCGAGTTCACGTCCTCGGCTCTCGCGGATCAGAGCCCGCCGCGAATAGTCGATGTGGGGACCAATCATCTGTGCTTCACCGTCGGCGACATCGATGCTGCAGCGAGTTACCTCGATGAGCGGCAGGATGTGTCGTTGCTCGGCGAGGTGATCACCGTCCCCGAAGGTCCGATTGCGGGCAACAGGTGGATCTACTTCCGATCGCCGTGGGGCACATTGTTCGAGCTGCAGCAGTGGCCCGAGAGGCCGGGCTACTTCGGTAGCACCGACGCCCGGCTGCATCATCGACGCGAGGACATTCCGTCGGCGCTGCTCCCCACCTGCCGAGGGCTCGACCACGCCGGGTACAGCGTGGCAGATCTCGACGCCACCGTTGCCCGGCTGGTGGCATCACACTCCGCAACCGAGGTGCTCCGTACCGAGATCGAAGCGGATCGCGGTTTCATGCGTGCGCAATTCGATCTCGATGTGGAGGGTACGTCCCGGATGGCGATGGTGTCGGTCGGCGAGCTGAACGTCGAACTGTTCGAGCACAATATCGGCCGCAAGCACGGTGCCCGGCCGCTGACGGCCAACGGCGGCAACTTTCTCACCCTGCCCACCGCCGATCGGAACACCGGTGCAGTTCGACTGTTTCCCGGTGCGCTGTGAAGTACGGAATCAATCTCCCGAACTTCGGACCGCAGATCGACCCGGACGGGCTGCTCGGGTGGGCACGCACGGCCGAATCCGCCGGATTCGACAATATTCTGCTCTCGGATCACGTGGTGCTGACCGACGACGCGCATCGCCGCTCTCCCGCGCCGTTCTACGAATGCTTGACGACATTGTCGTGGCTTGCGGGTCAGACCGATTCGGTTCGCCTCGGTAGCGGAGTGCTGATCGGAAGCCACCGCCATCCGGCGTATCTCGCGCATGCCACCGCAACGATCGACCGGCTCAGCGCCGGACGACTCATCGTCGGAGTCGGTGTGGGTTGGACTGCGCAGGCGTTCGACGTTCTGGGCGTTCCGTTCCACCGCCGGGGCAGGTTGACCGACGCCGCGCTCGACACCCTGGCCGCCGCGTGGGCGTCGGAGACCTACGAATACCCCGGTGCCAGTGGCACATCCCGCCGTATCCACGGTGGGCCGATGCCGGTGCAGTCACCACATCCGCCGCTGTGGATCGGTGGTAACGGTCCCGCTGCGATCGACCGGACCAATACCCGCGGCACCGGTTGGCATCCGCTGCACCCATCCCGACAACTGTGCATCGCAGGATCGCGCGCCCTGGACGAGGGCAAGGAGTTCGTCCCGAGAATCTACTTTCTCCCCACCGACACTCCGGTGCAGTCGCCCAATCGTCCGCTCGGCTACGGGACCGTCGAACAGATCCGCCACGACATCGAATTCCTCAGCGATTTGGGTGCCGGCACCGTGGTTCTCGATACCGATCCGGGCGACCAACGACTACGCCGATCCACCGCACACGATCTCGAACTCGTCCGCTATGCCGGTGACGCCTTGGGGATGCGAGCGGAGGCAACGGTATGAGTCTGCAGCCCGATTCGATTCGTCGGTCCATCACCGCAGCCGCATTCCTGTTCGACATGGATGGGACGCTGGTCGATTCGCACGCATCGATCGAGGCGGTGTGGTTCGAGTTCGCCGAGCGCCACGGAGTCGACAAGGCCGTAATGGCCAAGGCGCTGCCGGGCCGACTGGCCGCCGACATCATTCTGCGTGTACTCGGACCCACCGCCGACCTACGCGCCGCACTCCGATGGATTCGAGAACGCGAACACCAGAGCCTGGTACCGGTTCGGCCCATCGCCGGCGCAGAGGAGTTTCTCGCCTCGGTGCCTGCGGACCGATGGGCGGTGGTGACGTCGGCGTCGCGTTCGATGATGGTGCGACGCCTCACCGCGGCCGGGCTCCCGACGCCGCGAGTCGCCGTGTGCGCCGAGGACGTCGCCGTCGGCAAGCCCGACCCCGAGGGATTTCTTCTTGCCGCAGAGCAATTGGGGGTCTCGATCGCGTCGTGCATCGTCTTCGAGGACGCCGACGCCGGGATTGCCGCAGCTCATGCCGCCGGCGCGCGGTGCATTGCCATCGGCAACGAGTCCGGTCCGCAGGTTGCCCGTGTGAACGACTTCGAGGGGTTGCGGGTCGGGATGCGAGACCGTGTACTGACGATCGACGTGGATTCGGAGCGATGAGCACAACCGTCTCGGTCGATCTCGGCGGGACGTGGCTGCGCATTCGACGCGGTGACGGTATCGAGCGGTTGCCGTCGCCCAGTGCAATCAGACAGCCCGGCACGTCGGCCGATGACCTCCTTCGACAATTGGTGGACACGCTCGATCTTCATGTGCCACAGGGTGCTGCGGCCAACATTTCCTGTGGCGCTGCACTCGACGAGCAGAACGGTGTTGCCCTCGGTTCGGGGCCTCTGTGGGGTGGAGCGCCGACCGGCGAAATTCCACTGTTGCACATCCTGTCGTCCCGTCGCCCCGACGTGCGATGGAGGCTCGTCAACGACGTGACGGCCGGGTTGGCGTCGTTCGCGCTCGGGTTCGCTCGACCCACCGATCGTCACGTCGCCTACCTCACGATCAGCAGCGGCATCGCCTCTCGCACTGCGCTTCTCACCGAGCGAACTATTCCGGTCGACCACCGAGGCCTACAGGGTGAGGTCGGTCATCTCCGAGCATCGACTTCGGCCCCCGAGGCAGTGCGGACCTTGCCCTGCGCATGCGGAGGAATCGGGCACGTCTCGTCCATCTCGTCCGGACCCGCAGTTCAGGCAGTGGCAGATGTTCTCGATATTCGCTACGACGTCGATACCTTTGCCTCTTCGCTGGCGGCCGGAGATCGCGATTCGTCCAGGCTGCTGCGGACAGTGGTAGAACCGATCGCCGAACTGATCAGGACCATGATTACCCTCGACCCGCGCTTGGACCGCATCGGAATAGGCGGCGGTGTAGCCGAGGGACTGTGGGAATTCTACGAACGCGAGCTCACCGGGCAGCTCGCGGAGACGCGCTCGTATGCCGACTCCCTCACTCCGGAGCGCGTCGCCGACATCATCCATCTCTGCCGCCCCGGCGACATCGACACCCTGGCCGGAGCCGACGCCATCGCCGACGGCTTTCTCCGCGTCACCAAGCTGTGAAAGAGGAGCTATGACAACACACTCGACGCATCGTGCCATCGTTCGGCACGGCAGTCACTCGGCCGTCGAAGAGCGCCCGACGCCGTCACCGGGACCCGGCGAACTGCTGATTGCTCCGGAATCGGTCTCGCTGTGCGGCACGGACATTCAGATCGTGCGCGGCGATCGCGACGATCCGTCCCCGATCGTCGGTCACGAGGGAGCGGCTCGTGTCGTGGAAGTAGGTGCCGGGGTAACGGAATTCGCCGTCGGTGATCGTGTTGTCGTCAATCCGACGCACCCGCACGACTCGTCGTTCCTGCTCGGCCACAACGTGGAGGGGTTGTTCCAGCAGCGGGTCATCATCGGTGCGTCCGCCGTCAGCGGCGGATTGGTGTCGCTGCTTCCGCCCGGTTTGTCCAGTGCCCGGGCGACTCTCGTCGAACCGTACGCGGTCGTCCGCTACGCACTCTCGTGCCTTGCGAGGGAGACACCGCAGACGCTCCTGATCTTCGGTGACGGAATGATCGGTAATCTCGCCGCCACTCTCGCGCCGTCCGTCCTGTTCCCCACTGTGGACGTCGCGATGGTGCATCGCACCGAACTGGGTGCGAAGTGGACCGCGAACTATCTGCCATCGGTGAAGAACTTCTCCATCGACGACGACTGGGAGCGGGACCTGACCGGATCGGTCGCGGTTCTGGTGGCCACGCACCGCGCCGGGACGGTGGCGTCCATCGATGCGGCGCTGCGTCGGCTCGGAGATCGAGTCGTCGCGGTACATCCCATCGGCGGGGTGCCGGCAAAGGCGACCTCAGATCTGCTCCCCGGTGTGGACATCGCCGGTGTCCGACAGGCCAACACCGGCGGCCCGACGCCGCCCGCAGTCACGACATTCACCCGCGGCGCTCAGCGCGTGGCACTGACGGGCAATCGGGGCGTGACCAACAGTCAACTCACCGCAGCAGCAACGGCATTGGCCAAAGCCGAAAACTCGATCGACAGACTCCTCACACATCGACGCGGAATCGACGAGGGAACCGCGCTGATGAACACCATCTGCGAGCAACGAACGCGAGTCATCGACGGGGAACTCGTGGTCCGATTGGTCGTGGACCTCAACAGCCACGACTGACCGCTGCTCGCTCCGGACTGTTCGTCGAGCTCTACGCCGCAACGCACAGCCGGTGTGTGCTGGCCGGATGCCGTAGCGCGTCCCTCGCTCACCCGATCACCCGATGCTTACGCGTGAGAACGCATGCATAACTGCGGGAAGCGTGGCTGCATGCTCATTCGACTCTTTTATGCCTATGTTGACAGGCATAGGGGCTGTTCACCCGATAGTTCACGATGTATGCTCCGATATGCATGCCTGCGCAAGCACAAGGAGCGATCATGGCCGAACCACGACGACGAGCTCGGAAGCACTCCGGCGAACTGGCCGGAGCCTTCGTCGCGCGTCGGCATCAGTTGCGCATGACTCAAGCCGAGTTGGCGCTGCTCGCCGGCGTGGGCCGCTCGACAGTCCAGGCGCTCGAGGGCGGAAGAGACACGGTGCAGCTCGACGGCGCGGTTGCTGTCGCGGAAGCGTTGGGCTGTGAGATCACATTGCTCACGCGCGCCGGATCGCCTGTGCCGCCGCTGGATCCGACATGATCCCAGTAGCCGAGCTGCGGGATGTCGATGCAGCCGATGTCTACAAGGGCGATCTTCTCGCGGGCTCACTGACGCGTGTGGGGAACGACGTCGTGTTTCGGTACCGCAGCGATTACCTCAACAGAGCTTCTGCGCCGGATCTCGCGTGGTCGATTCCGAAGTCGTCACCCGAGACGCGGGCATCGGGCGGTAGCGTCCCTGCCTTTTTCGCGGGCCTGCTGCCGGAAGGCGTTCGTCTCACCGGAGTGGTAACAGCTACCAAGACGTCCGAGGACGATCACTTCACACTGCTACTGGCGGTCGGATCGGACACCATCGGGGACGTTCGTGTACTTCCAAGCGGTCAAGAGATGTCGTTGGTGGGCAATGTATTCGATTCGAGGCACCGTGTTCCAGATCTTCGTCGCCTCTTCGATTCCCTGTCCACGGGTGAGTCGGTGAGCCGCGATTCGTCCGCTCTGCCGGGCGTTCAGGGCAAAGTGTCCGCGCAGATGTACTCGACTCCGGTGTCGACTACGGCCGGGCCCGCCATTTTGAAACTCGCCCCGCCGGCACGACTGCCGCGATTGGTCCAGAACGAGAGCTTCTTCATGAATCTGGCACGTAGATGCGGGCTTTCGGTGCCGGAACACCGCATGATCGAAGACGACAAGGGAATCAGCGGTCTACTGGTGGCGCGATTCGACCGGATCGGTGAACAACGGCTACCGCAAGAGGATGCGTGCCAAGTATCCGGGCTATATCCCGCGTCCAAGTACCGAATGAAGACCGAAGCGGTGATCACGCTGCTCGCCGACAATGTCGAGCGCGGCGGCGGTTCCGCGCGCCAGGCCACCGCCGAACTTCTTCGCTTGACGGCCTATTCGTATGCGATCGGAAACGGCGATCTGCACGGCAAGAACTATTCGATCCACAAGAACACTCGGGAAATCTGGTCGATCACACCCGCCTACGACCTTCTGTGCACGCAGCCCTACGCGTCGTGGAGCGATCCGATGGCATTGAACTTCTACGGGCGCGCCAACCGTTGGACACGAGCGCATTTCGTCGAGTCTGCAAGTCGCCTGGGAATGCCCGAGCGAGCGACTCTGAGAATCCTTGATGACGTGTGCGCTGGCGTTCGAGACGGAATCGATGAAGTCGATGTGATCGGATTCGATGACAAGCAAACTCGTCAGTTGAAGCAGCTACTCGATCAGCGCTGCACCGAGCTGTCCTGACCTCGGCTTGTGGTTGAGATTCGGTGTAAGGCAGGATGGTGGGTAGCAAACGTCACGCCGAGAGCAACCACAGCTAGTTTCCGAAGTTTCTAATCCGATTTGGACGGGTCCGGAACCCAGGTCAGGCCGGTGAACCGGCTTTCTTTCCGCAGCTCCCGTCGCTCTGCGATCACTGATCGCGCCGCCTCGATGACCGGAGCGATTACGCCGAAACTGACACCTGCTACGACCGCCAGACTGAAGGTCGCTGCCCAGAACAGCTCCACACCATTCCTCCACCCGGTGAGCCACTCATAGAACGACATGCCGATCCAGGCCGAGAATGCACAGGTGAAGGCGAACTGAAACGCCACAGCCCCGGTCCGCAGCACAGACCGATGATTTCTCAGATCGTGAATCGCGAAGAACAAAGCCGGCCACATGAGCCATGCTGCAAAATATCCCGTGTACGGAGCCGATTCATTCCAGATGTCCATGGCAGTTATATACAACGTCAGTCCGACAAGTTCGTGTGTAAGAAGCGGCGTCCAATCACTGAGCGGCACCCGGACCCTGCACCGACACGTCCCGAAGTGGGGAATTCCGTGACGGATAACCCCTCGAGCCTGAGGAACTACGTGACCGCTGACAGCGAAGCGCAGTCGACACCCAACTTTCGTCACCGGATTTGTCCAGCGGATGCGAATTCGGCCGCGTCAGCGGCTGACCGTACTGCGGGCCAATTCTGCCGGGTCAGTAGTCACACGCACGTTCCATAAGGCAGTGACGATGTGTTGCTGCCCAACATCTCTGCAACTGCATCGAGAATGGCGGTTCCGTCGTCGAACGATCCCGAATCAGGTTCAGCAGCGATTGCCACAGCCGTAAATCCGTCGGCGACGCCGAAGATGCCCAACTGACGGACCAGATAGCTTCCATCTTCTCCGGGTCCCCATCCACCTTTGAAAGCCGCGCCGGGGATACGTCCGAGTCCCCACGACT
This sequence comes from Rhodococcus sp. BS-15, assembly GCF_000813105.1. NCBI lineage: Bacteria > Bacillati > Actinomycetota > Actinomycetes > Mycobacteriales > Nocardiaceae > Rhodococcus > Rhodococcus sp. BS-15. The sequence continues at coordinate 20,863 of NZ_BAOX01000042.1, forward strand.
GGTCCGAGGAAATCTGTTGCATCAAATCCACGATCGCAGCTCCGAAGTCCAGACATTGCAGCTTCGAGGTGAACTGCGCCTGGTGGGCAAGCGACCATTCTGTCTGCCCGAATGATGTGTAACCAGAACGAATTCGTTCCTCCTGCACGCCGGTGGAAGGGTCACCACCATCGAGCAGTACTTGTTCGACGGCGGCCGCCGCGGCCGGCGCGTCACCCAGGCTCGTCCAGAGATCCTCCGCTGCTGCATTGTCCGAATAGACAATCGCCGATGTTGCAGAAGACAACTCGGCCGATCCACTCGCACGCATTGCGGCCACTGCGAGGGGGACCTTGATTGTCGACCAGGCAACCCCTGACGACCAATCGCCTAGAACCTGAACCTGACCACCACCGACCGGCATGTATGCCAGCCCGAGTCGACCGGGATAAGTCGTTGCGACAGTGGCGAACTCATCACGTATTACTTGCGCTCCGCTGGCAGGTAGCGGTAGGTCGATACGCGGTTCCGCGGGAACCACGGGTGTAGTCGAATCGACAACGGCCTCGGGTGCAAGTTCCGCGACCGCATGTCCCTCTACCGTGCTCGTTGCAATCGTGCATCCGGAGAGCGAGACCACCACCACTGCGGCCATGACACCGGCCATCCTCGTCGACGACGATCGGTGTCTAGTAGACATACACGACCGCGTTGTCACCACCGGTGCACGTGATCAGACCTCCCACGGGCGAACAGTTCATCGCATACGACCGGCCGGTGACGGGACTGGTCGCGTTGACCGTTCGAGCGACCCCGGCCTGTCCACCGCCCGCATAGGCCACTCGTACTGCTTCCGCGAACGGGCATGAGGTGATCGTCGTCCCCGCTGCTGACGATACGTATTCGCCGACCGGCCCGAACGCCGCTGGGCAAATTTGCGCATTCGACGGCGGCGCAACAGAAGCAGAGGACGTGGACCGGGAGGGCATCGTCGCTCTGGGTGTCACCTCTGCCGAGGCCGAAGGTATCTGATTTGCCGTAGTCGGCGGTCGAGCAGACTCATCGGCGGAGTTGCCTTGGAGTAAGAACCAGCCGCCGACGCCGAGTGCAGCCAGAAGAAATACCACCACGGCGACAATTGCCGCGATCAATCCACCGTTTCGACCACCACCTGGAGCAGGTGGACGAGGAGTGTTCGAGGGCGGACCATACGGCGCGCGAATCGAATTCGGCGAATAGCCGCTATTCGACGGGTTTGGCGGGGGCTGCGGAATGGAGCGTCCAGGCGGAGGCGGAACGTTGGGTGCCGAGGACGGATGGTAGGGATATTGCCCTGGACCCTGGCTGTAAGGCCCGGTTGCGTTCATGAAGCCTCCACACTCTCACGAGATGCGCTTTTCGACGAGAGCACCGGCCGACTATGCCACCGTCGAGGGTGGCCGCGCTATCGATCGAACAACCGACAGTTGCGTCCCCCGAAGAGAAATTCGTGCGTGTCTGTCGTTCAACAGGAGATCAGCAGGAAATGATCGCAGTCGGGTCCGTGGTCAGGTCCAGCCACTTTCCATAGGAACCGACCGGAGCTGCGTCGACAGCCGCACAGATGGACTGCGTCGTCGATCCCGCCGGTCGATAGACCGCATAGATCGGGTTGCCCGCGTCGGACCGTTGACGTAGCGACGGACACGAACTATCGGTGCGTAGATAGGAGGCTCCGGGGTTCGCGGCCAAAGCGGCCGAGATCTCCTGTGTGTACGACGCCGGATCGACGGCCGACTGAATCACCACGATCCCGGTTCCGTCGCACGAGGGCACCGTGATGGGAATGCCGAGTCCGAGGTCACCGCGGCCCGGTAGCGCCGAAACATTCGGGACGGACGCAGATGGGGCGGTCGGCATCTGCTGCACGCTCGGTGCCACCCCCGGGGTTTTTGGCGAAGGTGCCGAGTTGACTCGCACCGTCGGTGTCGCTGTTTCGTCGGCGTCCGACGCCAGCCCATTCGTTTCGTCGCCGAGAAAGCGGAAGACCGCGAATACGAAGCCACCGACCAGGACAATTGCGGCCAAGGCCGCGACGAGAACGAGGGCAACAGTGCGTTTCCGGCTACCTTGCTGATTCACGAGACCAAGAATGCCATCGAGCCGCCCGATAAGCGGGTGAACGCCCATACGTTCACCCGCAGTGTCGGGTGAGCGCTGTCTAGCCCGCCGAACCTGTGGTCGAAGACCCGGTTGGGCCTCCGATGGCCGCGGAGCCGGTATCGACCGCTGCTGGAATGAACGAAGCAGGTCCGATCAGGACGTCCTTGGTCGCGGTGAATGAGGTTCCAGCAGTACGGCTGACGGTCGCCGTGATCTGGTACTTGCCGTCGAAAGGCACCTCTATGGTCGTTCCCGGGTTCGACGTGTTGCATCGCCCGCTGGACTCGTTGACACCGATGATGCCGAAATACCCACGAACAGTGATCGTCGTCTTGCAGCCGATTCCTATGAGCTCCTTACCCTGTGACCACGGCTCGATGTACAGCGCGAACTGGGTTGGCTTGAAGAGATTTCCTTCGTACACGTCGGGGGCGATCTCGTCGTAGCTCCACGTGCTCAGTTCGATGTAGTCGATTGGCGTGTATTCCGCTGATGCGGGCGGCGCTGACACGATCAGCACTGCTGCACTTGCCAGTCCAGCAAACAAGGACCTACGGAACCAAGTCGGTGTCTTCACGCATTCTCCAAAGTAAAGGCCTCATGTAAGGCGCTCGCCAATTCTCGAACCAGATACTTCACTGCAGCTGTGGACTCCGCAGTACCTCAATCGGATGAACCTCGGCCCGATTTGTACTGTCGTTCGTTCGAGCGACTGTGAAAGTGCCGAAAGCTTCGTACGATACGGATTTCATGGCAGTCCGCCGTGTCTGTTCGTTCGAGAGGCCTCGTGGTGACTAGCTCCGAAGTCTGCGTGCGGTGCGGTTCTGGGTTATCCCCCGGCGCACCGTTCTGTGCGGTGTGCGGCGGGGCGGTATCCAACCGAGCGGTTGCCCCGTCAACCCTCGCCAAGGCCGCAACGTCGCCGTTGCAGGTCGCTCCGGTCAGTCCTGGGTCCCGGATACTTCCCGCATCCAGGGGCCTGCGGGTCGTCTCCACGGTGATCGATTGCGGCGCAGTCGCACTCGGACCCTTCGCGTTCACCATGCTCGGTCTCGCACTCTCCAACGGTGCCGTTGCATTGGTGGTCGGATCGATATCCGCTGTGTGCACATGGATTTGGCTCGTCGTATGGAACGGAGTTCGCGGTCTCTCTTTCGGCAAGGCCGCCCTCGGTCTGCGTCTCGCCGATTCTGCCACCACCAGACCTGCAGGTATCGCTGCCGCTGCGGCTCGAAGCCTGGTGTTCTTGGCCATTCCCTGGCTGTGCGCGCTGAGCACGGCCTTCGACTCCTCGGGGCTGCGAAGAGGTTGGCACGACCGTGTCGCACGGACGGCCGTCATCGACGTCGTCAAGGGCCTGAATCCGATGGGACCTCAGGTCGTGACGACCGCCTTCCGCAAACCCGACCGCGGAACGCTCGCCGTGGCTTCTCCGGTACCCGTCGGGCCCACGGCAACG
>NZ_BAOX01000041.1:0-24796 GCF_000813105.1 Rhodococcus sp. BS-15
TCGGCGAAGTCGACGCGAGGACGCGGCGGCGAGCTTGCCGTTGCCGGCCGCACCGAGGAGCACTCCGCCCTCGATGGTCTGTGCGAGCGAGCGAGGTAGTTCTCCCAGTACCAGCCGTTGCGCAGGAATACCGCGGGAATGCTGGACGCGGTGAGGCGTTCCTCGGTGGCCTTGTGCTCGGGCGCGAGGCTCACTCCGGACGTATCGGCGGCGAGCAGGCTGGTGTAGGCGATGAGGCCCACTCCGGCGGCCTCCGCTGCCTCGATCACGTTGGTGTGCTGCGCAATTCGCTGACCTACTTCCGAACCCGAGACGAGCAGCAGCTTGTCGATTCCCGCGAGAGCCGCCGTCATCGCGACGGAATCGGAGTAGTCGGCGACCCGAACCTCGACGCCTCGTTCGGCCAGCGGCGAGGCCTTGTCTGCGTTTCGGACGATCGCAACCATCTCGGCGGGTGCGACGCCACGCTCGATGAGTGCGTCGACGACGAGTCCGCCGAGGTTGCCCGTTGCTCCGGTTACCGCTGTGGTCATGATCGAGCTCCTGAGGTTGAGGTTTCAAGTACTCGCTCACTATGCACTTACTTTTCGTGCAGTGCAACCCCCGAAGTCATCACTCACTCTTTCGCATGCACTAGCATGGCGATATGCCAGAGCCCACGGAATCACTCGAAGCGTCCGTCTTCGCGCGTGACTGTGCATCGAGGCAGACATTGCAGAACGCCACCAGCAGGTGGGGTGTGCTCGCGCTCGCCGCCCTCACCGAGGGCGACTACCGATTCAATGCGTTGCGCCGTCGCGTCGACGGCGTCAGCGAACGCATGCTCTCGCAGACCCTCCAGACCCTGGAGCGGGACGGCCTCGTGGTGCGCACCGTGCAGGGGACCATCCCACCGAAGGTGGAGTACAGCCTCACCCCGCTGGGCCGCGACGTCGGCACCCGATTGAGCGGTCTCATCGAACTCATCGAGGGCAACATGCCTGCCGTCCTCGAATCACGCGCCGAACACGACGCCCGCTGATCGGCCGGCTTCACGCGGGAGGCGTCACCAGGCACCACTCGTTGCCCTCGGGGTCGAGGAGCACCTGAAAGGTTCCCGCTGCGTCGGAGTGTCGGTCGCCGAGCACCCTCGCACCCAGTGCCACAGCCTGCCCGACGGCATGGTCGATATCCGATACGTCGACGTCGAGATGGAGTCGGTTCTTGCCGGCTTTGCCCTCCGGGACTCGCTGAAACGCCAACCGAGTGAACCCGGGGACGTCGACGAAATGCCACGAGTCGTCGCGCACCCTCGGCTGTCCGCCAAGCACCCCGGCCCAGAATTGCGCCAGCAACGCCGGCTCTCTGCAGTCGAAAACGACCTCGTCGATGCGCCCGATCATGGCCTCATCGTAGAGACCGGCGCGTCATCCGATTGCGTTATCGCAGCGTTACTTTACCGAGACGTTTTCGAGATCACGATGAACCCGCGCCGCGTTCGGACCCGTCGAGACTCGACGCCAGGACGTGCGGGCCGTCCGCAACATCGGCCCGGCGACCGACACGCTCGGCACACCGGTGCCGACGCACTGATCTGGGGAGGCATTCACCATGTTCCACACCAAGAGGATTGTCGGCGGAGCTGCAGCATTCGGATTCGCGTGTGCGTTCGCGGCACTGGTACCCGGGACTGCATCCGCAGCGCCGGTCGCCTGCACCACCGCACCGGGAGGGGCCGATATCGCTGCGCTCGTCGGAGGATCGCAGTGCGACAGCTCGGCAGACGTCGCGAGCGCGGCAGCCGGCCTCGGGCTCGAGGGGTGGGGTTCGGCCGAGGCAATGAACAACGCAGCAGCCCTGGCACTCGGACTGAACGGTGGAACTGCAGTCAGCAACGGCAGTTTCGGTGGCGCGCCTGCAGCGATCGCCTTCGGCCCCGGTGCCGTCGCACAGAACACCGCGGCCGGCCTCGGGCTCTCCATCGCGGTGGCAGCACCCGGCTCCACCATCACCCTCACCCCGACCGGCGCAGTGTGCGACGGTGCCGGAATTGCCGGCAGCTTCACCACCCTGCAGGGCTGCATCGGCTGACGTGTGCCCCCGGGGGGGACTCCGCGAAGTGGGGTGAGCCGAGTGGGCGATATGGATGTCACCGAAGGCCGCGTGATCTACAGTCTGGGTGACCTACAGTCTCGGTCACCCACAGTCTCGGAACGCGAGTCGGCAACGGCCCGCTGAACAAGGAGTTCGACGGCAATGATGTCCTACCTGCTCTACGACGTTCTGCTCCCCCCAACTCGGCCACGACGTCGCGTCGTACTGGGCACACCTGCTGGTTGTCGCCCCGGTCTGAAATCTACGACCCGACACGACAAAGGCATCCCCGCTCGGCCACGCAGGCCGGGCGGGGATGCCTCGTTCGAAACCGGAACCGAATCAGACGGGCTGGGGCAACAACCGGGTCAACACATCGGACAAGGTCACGACGCCGACGCTGCGCGCCGGATCGTCCGCCGCCGCCGAACCGTCGACCACCAGTGCCAGGTGATGCCGGGTCTCGCGCATCGACTGCAGGGCAACGTATACCGGCGTAGTCGCCTCCAGCGTGTATGCCGGACGCGTGATCTCGGCCAGGGTCTGCGGAGAGGTCAACGTGTCGCGCACGTGCACCACGCCCTTGACCACGTCCGCGTCGCTCACCAGGATCCGCAGATGGCCCGAGCGACGCGAGGCCTCGCGCACGTCGGCGATGGTCGCCGACGACGGCACCGACGTGGGCTTGCCGAACTGGCGCACCAGGTCGCCGACGGTCAGTTCCTGCAGTTCGAGCGCACTCGAGATCTGCGCCTGGTAGCTGGCGTCGAGAGCACCGACGTTCACCGAATGCTCCACCAGCTGACGCAGATCGTCCGCGTTCTGGCCCGTACCCACGGTGTCGGCCGGCTCGACGCCGACCCGCCGCAGGCACCAGTTGGCCATGTTGTTCAGCGCAGTCAGCACCGGACGGGTGAGGAACATGAACCCGCGCATCGGGATTGCGAGCATCGTCGCGGACTTCTCCGGATGGGCGATGGCCCAGGACTTCGGAGCCATCTCACCGACCACCAGGTGCAGGAAGGTGACGACGATCAGCGCGAGCACGAAGCCGAGAACGTCGGCGAACCAGTACGGCAGGCCACCGCTTTCGAACAGCGGCGTGAGCCAGTAGTGCACGGCCGGTTTGGTCGTAGCACCGAGACCGAGGGTGCAGACCGTGATGCCGAGTTGGGAGCCGGCGAGCAGGACGGTCAGCTCGGAGGAGCTGCGCAGCGCTGCACGCGCAGAGCGTGAATTGGGAGCCGCGTCTTCGAGCCGATGCCGCTTGGCTGCCAACAGCGCGAACTCGACGGCCACGAAGAACGCACTGGCAGCGATGAGGCCGATCGTGACGGCCAGGAAGACCCAGATGTTGCTCATCGGTGCACACTTTCCTTCGTCTCGGCCGACTCGTCGTCGTGCTCGGGGTCACGCTCGCCGAGCGTCAGGGTCAGCAGGGACGGGACGTGGCTGTCGATCTCCTCGATCTCGAGGATCACGAAGCGAACGGGACTCTCCTCGTCGTTCGCCAGATCGGCGTTGTCCGGTGGTAGGTCCACTTCGATCCGTTCCCCGACGTCGGGGAGAGATCCGTTGTGCGCGATGGCGAAACCGGCGATGGTCTCGTAATCGCCCTCGGGCAGATCGATACCGATGGCGCGTTCGACCTCGTCGACGTGCACCTCGCCGGCCATGGTCCAGCTGCCGTCGTCGGCACTGACCGGGCTCGGATCGGACAGGTCGTCGTCGTGCTCGTCGGTGATCTCGCCGACCAGTTCCTCGGCCAGGTCCTCGATCGTGATGACGCCGGTCAGACCGCCGTATTCGTCGATCACACAAGCCAATTGGTTCTTCGTCGAGCGCAACTCGCGCATCGCGTCGGGCAGGCTCTGGATCTCCGGGAGAATCAACGCATCACGCGTGAGCTCGGAGATCGGGGTGGAACCCGGCACCGTCGCGGACAGGACGTCCGCGAGATGGACCACGCCGACGATGCCGTCGTCGTCGTCGAGCACCGGATAGCGAGAGTGTTCCTGCCCCATCAGTGCAGCGACCTCGGCGAGGGTGTCGGTATCGCGGACCGTCGCCGAGCGCGAACGCGGAATCATCGCGTGTTCGACTGTGCGAGTAGGGAAGTCGAGGATGCGATCGAGCAGCGTCGACAACTCGTCGGGCAGATCGCCGGTCTCGCGCGAATCCGAGACGATGTGCTCGAGGTCGCGCAGGCTGGCCGAATGCTCCACGTCGTGCACCGGCTCGATCTTGAGCGCCTTGAGCAACAGGTTGGACGACTGATCGAAGATGGTGATCAACCAGCCGAAGAGCTTGAGGTAGATGGTCGTCGACAGCGACAGCCATCGGGCCACCGGCTCGGGACGAGCGATGGCGAAGTTCTTGGGGAACAGCTCGCCGAACAGCATCTGCACGAACGTCGCGAACGTGATCGCCAGCACTGCGCCCAGGCCGACACCGACTGCCGTCGGAACTCCGACGCCGCCCAGTATTGCGCCGAACGACTGACCGATCAGCGGTTCGGCCACGTAGCCGACCAGCAGGCCGGTGACCGTGATACCCAACTGGGCACCGGACAGCATGAACGACGTGCGCTTGGTGACGGTCAAGGTGCGCGCGGCGACTGCGTCGCCGGCCTCGGCGCGAGCCTTGAGACGGGACCGGTCGACGGTCATGTACGCGAATTCCTGGGCTACGAAGTAGCCGGTCGCGACGGTGATGAGAAAAACGACGAGCAGGCCGAGCAGAAGAGTGAGCAGAACGCTCATTCGCCGGACACCGCCTCGCACGTAGTAGCCGTAGTGCGGGGAGCCGTGTCCGGCCCGGGTTTATCGCTGTCCATGATTCCTCGGGGTCGTATGGTGTGAAGTTTGTCCGATACTACCGGGTCACGGTGCCTTCACGACGAGTACGGGAACCGGGCAGTCCAGGAGCACCCGCTGCACGGTGCTGCCCATCAGGAACTTGCCCACCGCGGATCGACGCTTCGAGCCGATGACGACCATGCCTGCACCGACGTCGGCAACGAGGTCCACCAACGCACCCGCCGGGTCGCCGCCGTCCGGTTCGACGCGCACGGTCGTCGCCTTCCCGGGAAGGGCTCGCTCCACTTCCGCCTGAGCCGCGCTCTGGTCCTCCGCCGATACGGAATCGCGGTCCACCACGGACAATACGATCAGCTCGGCCTGACGCAGCTCGGCCTCGGCGGCACCACGTCGCAACGCTTCCTGCCCCTCCGGTGTGTTGCTCATCGCTACTGCCACTGCGCTCGCTACCGACACGGTGTCTCCCGTTGCTCGAATCCATCGAAGATCGTCCTCGATGTTGTGAACTGGACTAATCCGACAGACTGTATCTAACCTGACGCTGTGACACACCACACGAAAGGTCTCTGATGGCGATATCGCCCACACTGTTACGAACGGCCGGAGCTTGGTGGTGGTGGGAGCGGTGACCGTCGCGGGAATCGACGCCGCCAACAGCGCCAGCGGCTCCGATGCCCGCGCCAAGCTCACGTTGATCGCACCGGCCGCTGCGGGCGGCGGCTGGGATCTTGTCGCACGTGAATCGCAGCAGGCACTGCGCAGCGACGGCATCGTCAACAACGCCCAGGTCGTCAACGTCCCCGGTGCAGGCGGCACCATCGGCCTGAGCCAGCTCGACAACCTCAGTGGGCAGCCCACCACCGTCATGATCACCGGCACCGTCATGCTCGGCGGTATCGCGATCAACAACTCCGAGACGACTTTGGCCGACACGGTCCCGATCGCAAAACTCGCCGAGGACTTCGAGGTGTTCGTCGTCCCGAAGGATTCACCGATCCAGAATCTCGAGGACATGATCGAGGCGTGGCGAGCCAACCCCGGCGGACTGCCGATCGGTGGTGGCTCCCTCGGCGGAATCGACCACATCGTCGCGGGTCAGCTTGCACAGGAAGCCGACATCGACCCCGCCGCAATCAATTACATCGCCTACTCCGGCGGCGGTGAAGTATTGACTGCCCTGCTGTCCAACACCGTCGGCGTTGCGGTCAGTGGCTTCAACGACTTTCGCGATCAGATCGAGGCCGGCAACGTGCGAGCGCTCGCCGTGGCCTCACCCGAACCGCTCGAAGAATTCGACGTGGACACGTTCATCGAACAGGGCTACAACGTCGACCTGGTCAACTGGCGCGGAATCGTTGCCCCGCCGGGCATCTCGGACGAGGACCGACAGACTCTGATCGACATCGTTTCCGAGATGGTCGAAACCGAGCAGTGGGCGACGGCCGTCGAACGCAACCGTTGGAAGGAATCGGTTCTGACCGGGGACGAGTTCGGTGAGTTCCTCGAGGTCGAGCAGACACGCATCACTGGACTTCTCGAGGAGTTGGGGCTGGTATGACAACGACGACTACCGATACGGACACCGGCACATCCCGATCGTTCTGGACGGGCCGCAGTGGACTGATCGTTCCGGCGCTGCTCGTCGCACTCGGAGCCTTCTTAGTCTACGGCACCATCACGATGGACGTTCCATCGACCGCCACATCACCAGGCCCACAGGTCTTTCCGGCCATCGTTGCGGGCGGCTGTTTCGTCGTCGCCCTGCTGGTCACCATTCAGCTGCTGGTCAAACCCGACACCATCGACCGCGGTGTCGACGCCGACGGCAAGCCGCACACCGGCACCGTCAGCAACTGGCGCACGCTGTCGATCACCGTCGGATCGGTGGCCGTGTTCATCGCTCTGCTCGATCCGCTCGGCTGGGTTCTTGCCGGTGCCATCCTGTTCTGGGGTGTCTCGGTCGGATTGGGTGGCCGCCGGTACGTGTTCGACGCGGCCATCGCGCTACTGGTCTCGAGCGCGATTCAGATTGCATTCTCCGCGGGCCTCGGCCTGACCCTGCCCGGCGGCGTTCTCGCCCAGATCTTCTGACGGAGCTGACTTCACGATGGATTCATTGAGCAATCTGATCGACGGGTTCGGCACCGCGCTGACACCGATGAACCTGGTCTGGGTATTCGTCGGCGCGCTGCTCGGCACAGCCGTCGGCGTCCTCCCCGGTCTCGGCTCTGCCATGGCGGTGGCCCTGCTGCTGCCCGTCACCTTCACCCTCGACCCCACCGCCGCGCTGATCATGTTCGCCGGAGTGTATTTCGGTGGTCTGTTCGGCGATTCGATCTCCGGCATCCTGATGAACACCCCCGGCAACAGCACCGCGATCGCCGGGACGTTCGAGGGGCACCGGATGGCCAAGAACGGCCGGGCCCCACAGGCTTTGGCCACTTCGGCCATCGGAGCGTTCATCGGCGGCATCGTCGCCACGACCCTGGTGGTGTTCTTCGCTCCCACGCTCGCGTCGTTGGCGACCAACTTCGGCCCGGCCGAGTACCTCGCCCTCGCGGTGTTCGCGTTCATCGCAACCTCGGCGGTGGTCTCGGACTCCGCATTGAAGGGCCTGACCGCACTGCTGATCGGCCTCACCCTGGCCGTGATCGGTATCGACGGACCCTCGGGCGCTTCACGATTCACGTTCGAGGTACCTGCGCTGTTCGACGGCATTCACATCGTCGTGATCACCGTCGCGATGCTCGCGCTCGGTGAGGTCATCCACATCGCGTCCAAGATCGGTCGGCCCGAGGACCGCAGCCTCATCAAGTCGCAGGGACGCCCCTGGCTGAGCAAGGCCGAGTTCCGCGATGCGATGCCGGCCTGGTTACGCGGCACGGCATTCGGTGTGCCGTTCGGTGTGATCCCCGCGGGCGGTGCCGAAGTGCCGAGCTTCCTGGCGTACGGCACCGAGCGCAGGCTCGATCGCAAGCGCGAGAAGCCGATGTTCGGCAAGGGCGCCATTCGCGGTGTCGCTGGACCGGAGGCCGCGGGAAACTCCACGGCCGGAACGGCCATGGGAGCGCTACTGGCTCTGGGTCTGCCGACCTCGGCGACGGCGGCCATCATGTTGGCTGCCTTCCAGCAGTACGGCATGCAGCCCGGACCACTGCTGTTCGAGCGCAGCGGCGACATCGTCTGGGCCCTACTGGCCAGCCTGTTCGTGGCGATGATCGTGCTGCTGATCCTCAACCTGCCGTTCGCACCGTTGTGGGCGCAGCTGCTCAAGATCCCGAAGAACTACCTCTACGCCGGCATCTCGGTGTTCGCCGCCCTCGGCGTGTACGCATCGAGTGCTCGATAGTGGATCTGATCTTCATGCTCGGGCTCGGCATCGTCGGATTCATGATGCGCCGCTACGACATTCCGTTGGCACCGGTGTTGATCGCGGTGATCCTCGGCCCACTGGCCGAGGAGTCGCTGCGACGCGCACTGGCCGTCAGCGAGGGTGACCCGTCGATCCTGGTCGGCAGCGCGATCACCATCGTGCTGTACGCACTGATGATCATCGCCGTGGTGTTCTCGATCGTCAGCAAGGTCCGCGCCCGCAAGACCGCGGACTTCTGAGTGCGCTCCGCGCAGTGGTGTGTTCAAGTGCCCCCTGGGGCACTCAACCGCACCACTGCCGCTAGGCACTGAACGCTGGGTAGTCCGTGTAGCCCTTGGCACCGTCGGTGTAGAACGTGCTCTGATCCGGCTCGTTCAACGGCAGATCCTCACGCCAGCGGTACGCGAGGTCGGGGTTCGCGATCGCCGGACGCCCGACGACCACGGCGTCGCCGATACCGTCCTCCATCAGTGACAGAGCCTCGCCGCGGGTGGTGATCTCACCGAAGCCACTGTTGACGAGCACCGGTCCGCCGAACGCCTGCCGCAGATCCTGGACGAGCTCGCCCGCCGGATCCTTGTGCAGCACGCTGAGGTACGCCAGCCCCAGCGGTGCGAGCCGCTCGACCAGGGCACGGTAGGTGGCACGCACGTCGTCGGAATCCGTCTCGAGCGCATCCTGGATGTTGTGCTCGGGTGAGATGCGAATTCCCACCTTGCCCGCTCCGAGCGCGTCGGCCACTGCTTCGACCACCTCGGCCACGAAGCGTGCCCGGTTCTCGGGCGAGCCGCCGTACGCGTCGTCGCGCTGATTGGAGGCGGGCGAGAGGAACTCGTGCAGCAGGTACCCGTTGGCACCGTGGACCTCGACGCCGTCCATTCCGGCCGCGATCGCATTCTTCGACGCCTGCACGAAATCTGCGATCACCGAGGGCAATTCGTCTTCACGCAGCGCACGGGGAGTGGGGTACGGCTTCTTGCCCTCGTAGGTGCGGGTCTCGCCGTCGATGGCGACGGCACTGGGTCCGACGACCTCGTGGCCACCCGTCGTCGCCTCGTGCGTCACTCGACCTGCGTGCATCACCTGCGCGACGATCGATCCGCCGTCGGCATGCACTGCGTCGGTGACGTTGCGCCAGCCGGCGATCTGCTCGTCCGTCACCAGCCCGGGCTGGCCCGGAAACCCCTGGCCCGCGTGGCTCGGTAGGTGCCTTCGGTAACGATGAGACCGAGGGATGCGCGCTGCTTGTAGTGCTCGACCACCAACGGGCCCGGCACTCCGTCACGTCCCGAACGCACCCGCGTCAGCGGGGCCATCACCAGCCGGTTGTCGAGCTTCAGGTCACCGAGCGTCAACGGGGAAAACAACTTCATGGATCTCTCTCCTCACGAGTGCGTGCACAGTCTTTGCCACTGCTCACTCGAAACGACGGAGTTCCACGAAGCTATTCCGGTCCGAGACATTGCTCACCCCGAAAACAACAGTGGTGTGACTGAGTGCCACAGACGGCACTCAGTCACACCACTGCCCTATCTGGTCGTTCCGCAGGCTCCACTCCTGCCCGCAGCGCACTCAGAGGATGTAGAGCATCTCCTGGTAAGTCGGCAGCGGCCAGAGATCGTCGGCCACCATCGCTTCCAGGGTGTCCGCTGCCGATCGAACGGCGGCCATCGCGGGCAGCAGTTCGTCCTTGGCGTGTGTGGCCTCGGCCAGAGCGTCGCCGCCCGGATCCGCCTCGAGAGCGGACTTCAACGTCGCCAGAGCCGCGTGCAACTCCGACAGTGGAGCCGAGACTGCCTGTAGCGCAGTCATGTCCACGTCGTCGACGCCTGCGCCCTTGAGCGCGCTGACGTTGTGCGCCAACTCGGTCTGGTAGCGCACCGCAGCGGGCAGGATGGACGTCTGACCCATCTCGAGCGTCAGCCGCGCTTCGACGAACACGGTCAGCGCGTACTGCTCGAGCCCGATCTCGTAGCGCGAGTGCATTTCTCGGTGGTTGAAGACCTTGTACTTCTCGAACAGCTCCATCGCCGAGTCCGAGATCAGCTCCGGCAAGGCGTCGAGCGTCGTACGCAGGTTCGGTAGGCCGCGTGACTCGGCCTCGATCTGCCAGTTGTCGGAGTAGCCGTCGCCGTTGAACACCACCGCGCCGTGTTCGGTGATGATCTCCGTCAACAGATTCTGCACGGCCGTGTCGAAATCGGTGCCGTCGGCGACGGCCGCTTCGAGGTTGGTCGCCATGTAGTCGAGAGCCTCGGCCATGATCGTGTTGATCGTGACCATCGGACCGTTGACGGTCTGCATCGAACCGGGGGCGCGGAACTCGAACCTGTTGCCGGTGAAGGCGAACGGGCTGGTTCGGTTGCGGTCGCCGGGATCGGTCGGCAGCACGGGAAGGGTGTCGGCACCGATCATCATGGTGCCCTTGCCCTTCGACGACGTGGCGGCACCCTTGGCGATCTGATCGAACACGTCGGCGAGCTGATCGCCGAGGAAGATCGAGATGATCGCGGGCGGAGCCTCGTTCGCGCCGAGGCGGTGATCGTTGGTCGCCGACGCCACCGAGGCGCGCAGCAGACCGCCGTACTTGTGCACCGCGCGGATGACGGCGGCACAGAAGACGAGGAACTGCGCGTTGTCGTGTGGGTTGTCGCCGGGAACCAGCAGCGATCCCAGGTCGGAGTTTCCGAGCGAGAAGTTGACGTGCTTGCCGGAACCGTTGACGCCCTCGAAGGGCTTCTCGTGGAACAGGCACTCCATGCCGTGCTTCTTGGCGATGGTCTTGAACGTCGTCATCAGCAGTTGCTGGTGATCGGCCGCGATGTTTCCACGCTCGAACATCGGGGCGATCTCGAACTGTCCTGGTGCGACCTCGTTGTGCCTGGTCTTGGCCGGGATGCCGAGCTTGAACAGCTCGCGTTCGGTGTCCATCATGAAGCCGAGCACACGCTCGGGGATGGCACCGAAGTAGTGGTCGTCGAACTCCTGGCCCTTGGGCGGCTTCGAGCCGAACAGGGTGCGGCCCGCGTTGAGCAGGTCGGGTCGGGCGAGGAAGAAGTGTCGGTCGACGAGAAAGTACTCCTGCTCGGGACCACAGAACGAGACGATGTTCTCGATGTTCTCGTGGCCGAAGAGCTTCAGGATGCGCTCGGCATGGCCGCCCATCGCCTGCTGGCTGCGCAGCAGCGGCGTCTTGTGGTCGAGGGCTTCACCGGTCATCGAGACGAACACCGTCGGGATGCAGAGGGTGTTGCCGTTCGGGTTCTCGAGCACGTAGGCCGGGCTGGTGACGTCCCAGCCGGTGTATCCGCGTGCCTCGAACGTGTTGCGCAGGCCGCCGTTGGGGAAGCTCGAGGCGTCGGGCTCGCCCTGGATCAGAGTCTTGCCCGCGAATTCCGCGAGTGCGCTGCCGTCACCGACCGGGTCGAAGAAGCTGTCGTGCTTCTCGGCCGTCAATCCGGTGAGGGGGTAGAAGACGTGCGCGTAGTGCGTCGCGCCTTTCTCGAGAGCCCAGTCCTTCATTGCCGACGCGACAGCGTCGGCGACCATGGGGTCGAGCTTCTTGCCTTTGTCGATCGTCGCCATCACCGACTTGAAGACCGATTTGGGCAGACGCTTCTGCATGACGACCTTGCTGAAGACGTTCTCACCGAATATCTCGCCCGGCTTCTCGTCTCCGACGAAGCTGACCGCAGGCGGTACATACGCCTCGACGTCTTTGATCGCCTGCAGGCGGACGGTATTTCCACTCATGGCTACCCCTTGACAAGGTGCTGCTCCGCAGCTGGATTTTGCGGAGTCCGACTCGGCGACTGTACGAATGCGACGTGGCGGTCGTGTTTCGTCGTTGTGTCCACTGCGAGGCAAAAACGGCGATCGGAGTTTCTTTCCGCGCAGACGGGGGTAACTCCGTAGCCAGCGTAAACAACCGAAAGCGAGCCCCATGACCGACCAGCTGACCGTCCGCCGCGAGATCGACGCTCCCCCTGCCTCGGTGTTCACCGCACTGGCCAACCCCGAGGTTCAGGCCGCTGTCGACGGCTCGGAAATGCTGCGCGGCGCGATCGACCCGACGCCGCTGGGAGCCGTGGGCGACACCTTCGCAATGGACATGTACCAGCCGGAGCTCGGCGAGTACGTCATGGAGAACACCGTGTTCGTGTTCGAACAGGACCGGCGCATCGGTTGGATTCCTCGTCGTCAGGGCATGGAGCCTCGCGGTACGCGGTGGTCCTGGGAGCTCGACGCGGTCTCGGAGGATCGCACCGCGCTGACTCAGGTCTATGACTGGTCTCGCGTCACCGACCCCGAGTTTCGGAAGATGGCCGGATTTCCTCGGGTGACCGAGGACCAGATAGTCGACACCATGCGCCGCCTCGCCGACCATCTCGGCGTCCGCCTCGAAGACTGATCCGCACAGAAAGAGAGAGCTTCATGGTCGACGTCACCAGAACATTCACCGCCGAAGTCATGATCGAGAAGGCCGCGGCCTTTCTCCGAGACTTCTCCAACGCGACGGCGTGGGATCCCGGGACGCAGAGTTGCACACAGATTTCCGACGGTCCGGTTGCCGTCGGCACGCAGTGGCACAATGTCTCGAAGTTGTTCGGTATCACCACCGAACTGACCTACACGTTGGTCACCGACGAGCCCCATCACATCGTGCTCGAAGGTGAGAACAAGACGGCCACCAGCGTCGACGACATCACGTTGACCGCCGAAGGATCACACTCGACCCGAATCGACTACCACGCGAAGGTCGAATTCAATGGTGCCGCCAAGGTAGCCGGACCGTTTCTGAAAGCGGGATTCGAAGCGAAAGTTGCTCCGAAGACGGTGGAGAAGATGACCGAGGCGCTCGAGCGACTGGGCTGAGGCCCTACTTACGTGCGACGACGGTGAAGTTGTCCGCCGAGCTCGCCAGGGCATCGGGTGCCACGATCGAACCGTCGTCGGCGAAGATCTCGGAGATGGTGAACCCGGAATCGGTCACCAGTCGTCGCACGTCCGCCAATGTGGTGAAGTGCATGAACGGAGCGAAGTCGTGCGCAGCGAGCGGAGCGACGGCCCACGTTCCGCGATCGACGACCCTCGAGCGCGCAGACCACCAATTGGCAACGCTGCGAACGACTCCGGCGGGATCGAGCAGTCGCCTGCCGATGGCCGTCACGACGCGCGCGAGTGAGAACGTGAACCGTTGGGTCGGCCTGCTCAACTGAAACGGCTTCTCCCCGAACGACGGTCCGTTGCGGTTGAGCGTGGAGAACACCAGAATTCCGGACTCGCCGAGAACTCGGTGGAATTCTGCGAGTACCCGAACCCGTTCGTCATGTGTCACGGTGTCGATTCCGTTGTTGCTGAACACCACCAAGCCGAACTCGCCGTCGGTGAAGTCCGCCAGATCGCGTGCATCGGCAACGTGTGCGGGCAGGTCGGGGAAATTCCGCCGAAAGCCCTCGATCATGTTCGGTGCGTAATCGATCGCGACGTAGCGGTCGCTGAGCAATCGCAGCAGCGCCGTGGTTCGGCCACTTCCGACGCCCACGTCCAGCACCGGCGTTCCGCGAGCAACCCCGGCTGCCGCGACCAGAGCCGCTGCCTCCCCACGGTCGAGAAACCCATCGGTGGGACCGGCGTACTCCACGTATGCAGCGGCTACCCGCGCGCTGTCGAACACGTCTCGATTGTGGTCTATGGACATACGATCACCTCCGCTTCACCGACCGCAGACACAGGCGCCCCGCCCCTGGAGCAGACGGTACCGGCGAACCCTGAGGTGCGCCTGAGGCCGAGTACGCACCGAGTGTGGCCTCCGCCACCGCCGAGCGTGCATCATCGACACATGACAACTTCTCACGACGCATGGCCTCGGCTCGAGGTGGACAGCTGGGTGGACACTCGCGACACCGTGCACCTGTGGACCCAGATCGTCGGAAAGACACGAATGGCGTTGTCGCCCTCGATCAATCACTGGTGGGGCGTTGCGCTGTACGTCGACGCGTCGGGCCTGACGACGTCGCTGATGCCGCTCGGCGATCGGGGGCTCGAGATTCGCTTCGATTTCCTCGAGCACCGGCTGATACTCGCCACCACCGACGGTGAGCGACGGAGCATGAAGCTCGAACCGCGTACCGTCGCCGACTTCTACGCCGAGTACCTCGACCTGCTGACGCAACTGGGCGTGGACGCTCCGATGGTGGGCGTGCCCGTCGAGTTGACGCACGCCACGCCGTTCGCGGAGGACGTCTCGCATGCCTCGTACGACGCGGCCGCGATCGAGAAGTTCTGGCGATCGCTCGTGAGCGCACATCGGGTGTTCTCGGCCTTCCGAGCCGACTTCCGCGGGAAGTCCAGTCCGGTGCACTTCTTCTGGGGCGCTTTCGATCTCGCGGTCACTCGATTCTCGGGTCGCCCCGCACCACAGCACCCGGGCGGAATTCCGAACTGTCCGGACTGGGTGATGCACGAGGCCTACAGCGACGAGGTCTCCAGCGCGGGCTTCTGGCCGGGCGGTGCCGCAGAGGGCGTGTTCTACGCCTACGCGTATCCCGATCCGGAGGGGTACGACAGCCATCCGGCCGTCACTGCCCCGGCGTACTTCGATCGCGATCTCGGCGAATACGTCCTGCCCTATCGGTCGGTGCGCACCGCCGAGGATCCCGACGCCGTGCTCAGGGCCTTTCTCGAGCAGACCCACCGAGCGGCCGTCGAGACCGCCCGTTGGGAGTAGTCCTCGACCGGTCCCCCATTCGGGGGTATTCGTGGGGTGACCCGAGTCACTACCGTTCGTCGCACTCGGTATCGCGCATTTACCCGATACCCGACAAAACGGAGGAACCATGACCACTGTCTCACCCGACGACCCGGGTGTGTCCGCATCGACGCCACCTGCGGTGCAGACCAAGACCAGTGTCCGCCGGGTCGCTGTCGCCAGTGGCATCGGCACGACGATCGAGTTCTACGACTTCTTCATCTACGGCACCGCAGCCGCGCTGGTTTTCCCGACGATCTTCTTCCCGGCCCTCGGCTCCACCGCAGGCACTGTGGCCTCGTTCGCGACGTTCGCGGTCGCGTTCATCGCCAGGCCCGTCGGCGCAGTGCTGTTCGGACACTTCGGTGACCGTATCGGTCGCAAGAAGACCCTGATCTCGACGCTGCTGCTGATGGGGGTGTCCACGTTCGCCATCGGTCTGCTCCCCGGCGCGGAGACGATCGGCGTGGCCGCTCCGATCATCCTGGTGCTGCTCAGATTCGGGCAAGGGTTCGCGGTCGGCGGTGAATGGGCCGGCGCGACCCTGCTCACGGCCGAGTACGCACCGCCCGGCAAGCGCGGGTTCTACGCGATGTTCCCCCAGCTGGGACCGTCAGCCGCCTTCATCTTCTCCAGCGCGACATTCCTCGCGACCGGTCTGCTGCTCGGCGATACCAACGAGACGTTCCTCAATTACGGTTGGCGAATCCCGTTCCTGCTCAGCGCCGTTCTGGTGCTCATCGGCCTGTACATGCGGTTGGCCATCGAGGAGACCCCGGTCTTCCGCGCCAACAAGCTCGCCGAGGAGCAGGCACCGGCGAACGCGGCTCCGACGAAACTGCCGATCTTCGACGCCTGGCGCATCCAGAAGCGCGAAATCATCACTGCTGCAGGCGCATTGGCATCCCTGTTCGCCTTCTTCTACATGGGGACCGCGTACCTGACGAGCTACGGCACCAAGACCCTCGGATTCGACCGCCCGTTCGTGCTGATCACCGGAATCGGCGCCGCGGTCATCTTCGGAATCGCCATCGCGGTCTCGGCGACCTACTCCGATCGCGTCGGCCGACGGCGAGTGATCATGGGAGCGTGCATGCTCGCGATACCCTGGTCGATCGCACTGTTCCCCGTTCTCGACACCGGGTCACCCGCAGCATTCGTGATCGGCATGTGCGTCACGCTCGCCATCTTCGGAGTGGCCTACGGACCGACAGGAGCCCTGCTCCCCGAGCTGTTCCAGACTCGATTCCGTTACACCGGAGCAGGTTTGGGCTACAACCTCGCCGGCGTTCTCGGCGGCGCGATTCCTCCGATGCTCGCGGCACCGCTCACGGCTGCATTCGGCAGCATCTCCATCGGCGTCATGCTGGCCCTGCTGTCGGTGCTCAGTCTGGTGTGCACCAAGCGGTTGATCGAGACCAAGGACGTCGACATGACCTGATCGACCGCAACGACGGAACCCCCACAACGAAGTACCGCGGCCACCCGATGATCGGGTGGCCGCGGTACTTGGTCGGTTCGAGCGGCGATCTCTAGTCGTCGCCGCGGGGCGGTGGCTGAACATCGACGCCGCCGGAGTTGTGCTCCGGTCCGGCCGCAGGGTGGCCGGCGGGGACGCGACCACGCGTCTTGGCGGCCTCGCTGTCCTTGGTGGCACCTCGGCGAACTTGCGACGCCAGCTCTCCTCGGGACGGTAGGGGCCCGGCTTCGGCCGAGTCTTTCCGCCCGGGAACGCCAACCGGGCGATGGTCCGCTGGACCATTCCCCACTGCTGAAAGAACGGTCCGGTGTTGTAGGGCAATTCGTAGCGCTCGCAGATGTCCTTGATCTTCGGCGCGACGTCCGAGTACCGAGTGCTGGGCATATCCGGGTACAGGTGATGTTCCACCTGGTAGCTCAGGTTGCCGCTCATCAGGTGGAACAGTGGTCCGCCGTCGATATTGGCGGCACCGACGAGCTGACGGACGTACCAGCCGCCGCGAGTCTCGTTCTCCACTTCTTCCTGGCTGAAGGTGTATGCCTGATCCGGGAAGTGACCGCAGAAGATGATGGCATTCGACCAGACGTTACGAATGATGTTGGCGGTGAAGTTCGCGGCCACCGTCGACAGGAACGTGCTCTCGACCCCGCTGAACCGGCTGTCCAGCAGTGCCGCGGTGCGACGATTCTTGCCGAACCGTGCGGAGCCACGCAGCTTGGACGCCAGACGAGACCTCTTGCTCTCGGGCAACCGGCCACCCGAGGCCAGCTGCGCCAGCGCGAACGCACCGGCGCTGATGATGGGCCAGCCCACGTAGTCCTTGACGAACTGCTTGCGTGCCTTGACGCCGATGCCCTTGAGATCCTCGACGAGATCCTTGACCGGCTTCTCGCCGCGTCGGATGGCTTCGATGTCCAGGTCGTGCAGCGCCACGCCCCACTCGAAGAACGCCATCAACAGAACGTTGTAGAACGGCTGGGCCAAGTACGCGGGGTGCCACTTCTGCCGCGGATCGATACGCATGATCTCGTACCCGAGATCCTTGTCCTTGCCGCGAATATTGGTGTAAGTGTGATGCACATAGTTGTGCGAGTGCTTCCACGAGTTCGCGGTGGAGGCGGTATCCCAGTCCCACACGGACGAATGGATCTCCGGATCGTTCATCCAGTCCCACTGACCGTGCATGACGTTGTGGCCGATCTCCATGTTCTCGAGGATCTTCGCGATCCCGAGGCAGGCGGTGCCCGCCAGCCAGGCCGGCTTGCTGGTGGATCCGAGCAACAACACCCGTCCCGCGACCAGCAACTGGCGCTGGGCTGCGATCACGAGGTGATGTACTTGCGGTCCTTGTCGCCGAGGCTGGCGTACACCTCGTCGTGAATGGCGTCGAACTCCTTGGCGAGTTCGGCAATGGTCTCGCCACTCAGGTGCGCCAGTGGGTTCACCGGCTCGTCACTGGTCGTGGTGCGCCTGGTGGTTTCGTCGATCGTCATGAATTCCCCTGTTCGATGTGTTGATCAGAGTTCGATTTCGATGTCGCCCTCAGCAGTGTTGACACAGATCCGAACCGCTTGCCCCGTAGGTTCGGAGATATCCCCGTTACGTAGGTCACGTAAACGCCCCTTTTTCAGGGTACCCACGCAGGTGTGGCAGATGCCGATGCGGCAACCGAACGTCAGATCCAGTCCGGCTTCCTCACCTGCGGCGAGAATCGTTGTGCCACCGTCGCATTCGACGTCCTTCTTGCTGTTGATGAACTTGACCGTGCCGCCCTCACCTGCATCGTCTCCGCCGCCGATGACCGGCTGAAAACTCTCGTGGTGGAACTTGTCGTAGTCCCCCTGGTCTTTCCAGTAGGAACGCAGATCGTCCAGATGTTCACCCGGTCCGGAGCAGAATGCTTCGCGATCACGCCAATCCGGGACCAACTCGTCCAGTTCGGATGCTTTCATCCGACCTTCGTCGCTGGTGATCCGCAACTTCACCGTCAAACCGTCGTGTTTGGCGTCGAGCTCGTCGAGCGTCTCGGCGAACATCAACTGCTTGCGGTCGTGCACCGAGTGCACCACCACGACGTCGCGCACCTGATCGTGGTGATCGAGGGCGCGCAACATGCTGATGATGGGCGTGATTCCACTGCCCGCGCTGATGAAGACCATTTTGTCCGGAATCGGGCTCGGCAGGGTGAATTCACCCTCCACCTCGCTGAGCCGAACGATGTCTCCGGTCCTGATCGTTCCCACCAGGTACGGCGAGACCGTCCCTGAGGGCACGAGCTTGGGGCTGACACTGACCAATCCGTCCACCGGGTCCGGATCGGAGGTGAGTGAATACGCCCGCCAGTGATAGCGGCCGTCGATCAGCACCCCGAGCCGCACGTACTGTCCCGGTGTATGGCCCTGCCACTCGAAGCCGGGCCGGATGTAGACCGAGACGGCCTCCGAGCCCTCCGGTGTCACCCGCTCGACCTTCCCCCGAAGCTCGCGGGTGGTCCACAGCGGATTGATCATCGACAGATAGTCGTCGGGCCGGAGCGGATTGAACAGAGATCGGACTGCGCGCAGCATCGTCCGTCTCACAAAAGAAACCTGGGGCTTGGCCCCCCGTTCAGCCATACTCAACGGTAACCCCGCGTGGACAGCTGTGCACCGAAATTGCTCAGACTCGAATGAGACTGCTACACAAGGTGAACAGAACCTGCCGATACCGACCGGTCAGCGTGCTCGCGACACCCTGTCGCCCAGCGCCGCGCTCACTTTTCCGTACCATCCGAGTGGACGAGCCGGGCCCCGGGTCGGCACATCGGCAAGCAGTGCCTCGGCGGTTTCCTCGGCGTCGATCTTGTTGTCGCCGATGCCACCGGTGGCACCTCGCTTGGCCCATCCGACGACGTAACACCCTGGCACCGGAGTGCCGTCGGCAGTGGTGATGCGACCGCCCACGTTGCGAATGGTGCCGGTGATGTCGTCGAACGGAATACCCGGCGACGGCGTTCCGCGGTAGCCGATGGCGAGCAGTACCAGCTCGGTCTCGAGCGACACCGCTTGCTCACCGACACCGACCTCGATGGACTGCACCGAGCCGCTGCCGTGCAGGGCGGACGGTGCCCGGCCGAACGCGAAGACGATACGGCGACCTTCCGTGTTTCTGGGTCGCTCCGCAGGCTCCACTCCTGCAATCCCGGGTCGCTCCGCAGGCTCCACTCCTGCAATCCCGGGTCGCTCCGCAGGCTCCACTCCTGCCCGCGATCCCAGCTCGACTCGCGTGGCCCCGGCCAGAGCCGATGCTGGAGCGGACAACGGTAGGCGATCGATCGCGTCGACGATTCCGTCCGGTCCCGCCACGACGACATCGACGCCGACGCGGTCGACCAGCGCCTTGCATTCGGAACGGGTGAAAGCGGCGAACTCCGGACCACGACGGGCGAGGACCACGACCTCGTTCACCCGATGGCGACGCAGCTCGGCCAGAGCGTGCGGGGCGATCTCGGTTCCGTCGAGCCCGTCCGGGTCGGCAGTGAGGATGCGTGCGGCATCGAGTGCGACGTTGCCGTTTCCGATGATGGTGACGCGGTCGACGCCGGTGAGATCGATCGCGTCGGCGGGCACATCGGGGTGGCCGGTGTACCAACCCACCAGAGTGCGCGCGCTGACGGATCCGTCGAGGTCGATGCCGGGAATCTCCAGTGCTCGGTCCTTGTCGGCACCGACGGCGTAGACCACCGAGTCGAACTTTCGGGCCAGTTCGACGTGGTCGATGTCCTTACCGACCTCGACACCGAGCTTCATCGTCACCCGTGGATGGACGAAAATCCCACGGAAGTGCTCGCTGATGCGTCGGGTACCCAGGTGATCGGGAGCGACGCCGTAGCGGGCGAGACCGCCTGCAGTGGGCAGCCGATCGTAGAACGTGACGTTGGTGCCGGGCACGCGCAGCAGCGCCTGGGCGGTGTAGCACGCGGCCGGTCCGGTCCCGACGATGGCGATGTCGATCGGCGGCAGGTCGTTGACCGTCGCCACCGGGAATCGGGGCGCGCCCCACTCCGCCACAGCGGGCTTGTCCTTGTAGTAGTCGGCGTTGATGTCGGCGTAGATCTGCTGGTCCGGCGTCAACCTCGAGACGCGAGTGATCGCGTCCACCGGGCACGCGTCGGCGCAAGCCCCGCAGTCGATGCACGAGCGCGGATCGATGTAGAGCAGCTCGGTCTTGCCGAAATCCGGCTCGTCCGGCGTCGGATGTATGCAGTTGACGGGGCACACCGACAGGCAGGATGCGTCGTTGCAACAGTTCTGCGTGATCGCGAACGGCATTGTTATCGGATGTCCTTCACGGCCTCGAGCGGTATTTGTCAGAGCATGTGCAGGCGACGGTAGATCATCTCGGCCGGCTTGGTGACCAAACCGCAGTCGAGAAGAAATGCCATCAGGTGCTCGCTCGAGGTGCGCATCATCGTGTGGTGGTGAGCGTTGTTCTTCGCTTCCTTCACCGCACGGTCGACGTCGAGGCCCGCTGCTGCGTAGACCTCCTTGTTGACCATGTTGGACACGATCAGGCGAGCCGCGATCGCGACGACGAGCGCGCTGGCCTTGCGGCGAGCGGGGCTCTTCCCCGCGATGTCCTCACGCATCTGAGCGCGCGCGAAGGTCATGTGCCGCGACTCTTCCACGACGTGGATCTTGCTGGTGGTGCGCACGAGCGGCAGCACGTTCTCGCCGCGCATCCAGTCGCGCTGCATGACGTCGAGCACCTCTTCGGCGACGAGGATGCCGCCGTAGGCGATCTCGGCGGACGCGAGGGCCTTGAAGCCGCGGCCGAGTTCGATGCTCGATCGACGCGGGAGGTATGCCTTGATGCCCATCTTCTGGCAGGCGCGGGCGAACATGATCGAGTGACGGCACTCGTCGGCGATCTCGGTGAGCGCGAACTGGAAGTCCGATCCCGAGGAATCCTTGCAGTACTGATCGCGCAGAACCATCTGCTGCAGGATCATCTCGAACCAGATGCCGGTGCTCATGATCGAGCAGACCTCGTGGCGGGTGAGCGTGATCCGCTGCACCTCGCTCATCTCGTCCCACAGCTTCGTGCCGTAGAGAGTGCTCCACTCCGGGTTCAGTCCGTAGAGGGAGGGATCGAGATCGGCTTCCCAGTCGACCTCCTCGGACGGGTCGTACGACAGCTGGGCGGCGGAATCGAGCAAACGAGCGGAAACGTCCTCAGGCTCGAGAACGTCGTTCCTGGAGAGTGTGCTGGTCATCGCCGTGGTTCCTTCCATCGTCGAAAATCTGTAGGTAACTGTTACGGAGATTACCAGGTACTCGGCGACACAGGTAGTCGCTCGGGCAAATTCCCTGAATTCGTTCCCCTCGCCGCGCGACGCGCGCTCTCGCAGCCGGACGAAAAATAATTCGAAGGTTTCCGATTCGGTTCCGGTGGGGCATACCCCCGCAACCAACTCACCCCATCGCGCATGCGCGAGACGTTGACTGGTACAACGTCTCTCGCTCCGAAAGGCAACCATGCCCGCAATTCTGTTCGGCTCGATCAGCACACTCGTCGACACGTCCGAACTGCAGCGCCGCTCGTTCAACGAGGCCTTCGCAGCACACGATCTGAACTGGAACTGGTCCCGCGACGACTACCGGGCCATGCTCGGATCGAACGGTGGTGCCGACCGCATCAGCGAATACGCGTCCGAGGCCGGTACCGAGGTGGACGCCGCCGCAATACACGCCAGCAAGTCGGAGATCTTCCAACGGCTGATCGGCGAATCGGACGTGAAGACGCGTCCGGGCGTCGCCGACACGATCGACTCCGCGAAAGCGAACGGCCTCAAAGTCGGCTTCGTGACGACGACCTCGCGAGAGAACATCGACGCGCTGCTTGCCGCTCTCAGTCCCGAGCTGACGGCCGACTCGTTCGACATCATCGTCGACGCGACCTCGGTCGAGCCCGGAAAGCCCGATCCCGCCTCGTACGAATACGCCCTGAAGACGCTGGGAGAGAGCGCGTCCGACAGTGTGGCCATCGAGGACAACGCCGGCGGAGTCCAGGCCGCCGTCGCCGCGGGCATCACCTGTGTGGCATTCCCCAACGAGAACACCGCAGGAACCGAATTCGTCTCGGCCACCGAGACCGTCGATGCACTCGATCCCGAGCGCGTCCGAGCTCTGCTCTCAGTCTGACCTTCCATACAAACCTCCAGGAGTAACCAGTGAGCAATCTTCAGGCCCAGGTCGTTGCCGGGGACAGGTCGTTTCGCGTCGAGGGATACGAGCGCATCGAATACGACCTGATCTATGTCGACGGAGTGTTCGCAATCGAGAACACCGAATTGGCCGACAGCTACCGGCCGTACGGTCGCGCGCTGATGGTCGTCGACGAATCGGTACACGACATCTACGGCGACCGGATCAGCGCGTACTTCGATCACCACGAGATCGCACTGACGGTGGTTCCGGTTCACATTGCGGAGACCGCGAAGTCGCTGGAGACGTTCGAGCGCATCGTGGGAGAGTTCGATGCGTTCGGTCTGGTCCGCACCGAGCCGGTGCTCGTGGTGGGCGGCGGACTGACGACGGACGTAGCGGGCTTCGCGTGCGCCAGCTACCGTCGCAACACCCCGTACATTCGGATTCCCACCACACTGATCGGCCTGATCGACGCGAGCGTGTCCATCAAGGTGGCCGTCAATTACGGAAAGCACAAGAACCGCCTCGGTGCCTACCACGCGTCGCAGAAGGTGCTGCTGGACTTCTCGTTCCTCGGCACGCTGCCCGAGGATCAGGTGCGCAACGGCATGGCCGAGCTGATCAAGATCTCCGTCGTCGGCAATCTGGAGATCTTCGAGATGCTCGAACAGTACGGTCCTGAACTGCTGCGAACCCGATTCGGTCATCTCGACGGAACAGCGGAATTGCGTTCGGTCGCAGACAGACTGACCTACTCGGCAATCGCGACGATGCTCGAACTCGAGGCACCCAATCTGCACGAGATCGATCTCGATCGCGTCATCGCCTTCGGCCACACGTGGAGCCCGACACTCGAGCTGACCCCGCCTGCCCCCTTCTTTCACGGCCACGCGATCAACATCGACATGGCGCTCTCGACGACCGTCGCCGAGCAACGCGGACACCTCTCCACGGCCGACCGCGACCGGGTACTGGGCGTGATGTCCAGCATCGGCCTGGCCCTGGACAGCCCGTACCTGACACCCGAGTTGCTTTCCGAGGCAACGGCATCGATCCTCAAAACCCGCGACGGCATCCTGCGCGCCGCGGTTCCCGATCCGATCGGTACGTGCCGCTTCCTCAACGACCTCGACGCAGCCGAGCTGGCCGACGTTCTGACGCTGCACAAGAAGATCTGCCTGGACTTCCCCCGGGCAGGCGAGGGCCTCGACATGTTCACCGCGCCGACGCCGTGACGAAGGCCCCGCGACCGGTGACCCCGACGACAATTCTGGCGCGCGAGCTGAGCGAGATAGCCGATCTGCTCGACGCCGGCACCGGGGTCACCGACGAGTTGACCACCCGTGTTCATCGAGCCCGCGATCTCGCCGCGGGACTCGACCCGTATCTCGACACCTGCACCACCTCCCAATCCGCAGCGCTGGCGACTCTGGCGTCGCGGACCCGCACCGAGGACTGGAGATCACGTGACGTCGTCTCCGGCTCGGGGCCCCTGGAGATGGAGATGCTCTCCGGCCACGTGGAGGGACGCTTCCTTGCGTTCCTCGTGCACATGACCGGGGCGAAGCGGGTGCTCGAGATCGGTATGTTCACCGGCTACTCGGCTCTGGCGATGGCCGAGGCTCTGCCCGCAGGCGGAGAGTTGGTCGCGTGCGAGGTGGATCCGTACGTGGCCGAGTTCGCGCAGTCCTGCTTCGCGGAATCACCTGCGGGCTCGTCCATCACGGTGGAGGTGGGGCCGGCACTGGACACCCTGCGCCGGCTGGACGGACAGTTCGATCTGGTCTTCGTCGACGCCGACAAGACCGGATACCGCGCCTACCTGGAACATCTGCTCGGTAGCGAGTTGCTGGCCGAGAACGCCGTGATCGCCGTCGACAACACTCTGTTGCAGGGCGAGCCGTACAGCGAACAGCCGTCCGAGAACGGCCGTGCCGTCGCCGAATTCAACGACTACGTGGCGAACGACCCTCGCGTGGAGCAGGTTCTGCTTCCTCTGCGCGACGGCGTGACGCTGATCCGTCGAACATGATTCGTACGGTTGCCGCGCTTGTCGGCCTCGCGGCCACCCTCCCCGTCGACCTCGTGGCGGCGGGGGTGGCCGCCGTACGA
>NZ_BAOX01000040.1:0-24850 GCF_000813105.1 Rhodococcus sp. BS-15
GCCGGGGCGGTGGCCCTCGACGCGGTGGCCGCGGGAGCGCTCGACGGCGTCACCAAGATCTTTGCGCTGCACTGCGATCCGCGGCTCGAGGTGGGGGCAGGTCGGCGTGCGCCTCGGCGCGATCACCTCCGCGGCCGACACCGTCGAGCTGCGCCTGGATTCGCCCGGCGGACACACGTCTCGCCCGCACCTGACCACCGATCTCATCTATGCGTTGGGCACCGTCATCACCGGCCTACCCGGAATGTTGAGCAGGCGTGTCGACCCGCGGACCAGCACGGTCATGGTGTGGGGAGCGGTGGTCGCGGGCCAGGCCCCCAACGCCATACCGCAGACCGGCATGCTGACCGGCACCGTCCGCACCGGAGACCACGAGACCTGGGCATTGCTGGAACCGTTGGTTCGTGAGATCGTCACCGGGTTGCTCGCACCGACCGGTGTCCGCTTCGAGCTGCACTACCGTCGCGGCGTGCCTCCCGTGGTCAACGATCCGGCGTCCACGCACACCTTCGAGAAGGCGATCGGCCGGGTCGGACCCGACGCGTTGGCCGATACCGCGCAGTCCGGCGGCGGCGAGGATTTCTCGTGGTACCTCGAACGAGTGCCGGGCGCGATGGCTCGACTCGGTGTGTGGCCGGGCACCGGACCGCAACTCGACATCCACCAACCCACCTTCGATCTCGACGAACGAGCACTGGCCGTGGGCGTGAAGGTGATGACCGGTATCGCGCTGGATCCGAACTAGAGACAGGAGATGAGATGGCATTCGACGTGTCGCCGATCGGGATCGTCAGATCCGATCGCGCCGAGGTGGTGGACGACAACTGGGGATCGGTCGAGGCCGTGCTCGACCTCGACGCGAGTGTCCTCGACGCCGACGCGACCCTCGGTCTCGACGAGTTCTCGCACCTCGAGGTGGTCTACGGCTTCCACCTGTGCGATCCCGCCGCGACGACCACCGGTTCGCGCCACCCTCGCGGTGACACGACGCTTCCTCGGGTGGGTGTCCTCGCTCAACGGGTCAAGGATCGGCCCAATCATCTCGGGGTGTCCCGGTGCGAGATCGTCGACGTCGACGGACTGCGCATCCGAGTGCGAGGTCTCGACGCGATCGACGGCTCGCCGGTGTTCGACGTCAAGCCGTTCCTGCAGTCGATGGTTCCCGAGCGTGCGGACGTGACCGAGCCGAGCTGGGTGGCGTCGGTCATGAAGAACTACTTCTGACCCGTCCTTCGAGCTACGAGGCGGTACCCGGACCGACGTTCCGGCTGTTCCGGGTACGCAAATCTCGCACGTATTCGGCTGGGGCACCGGCGATTTCGGCAGCTTCGGCCATGACGCCGAGGTAGCGAGCCGACGGAAGGCCGCCCTCGTAGGCGTCGAGTACGTACATCCATGCGAGCACCGGCTCCCGGCCGGTCTCGATGCGCAGCCGGATCTTCCGATGAATACCGAGTTCCGAGCCCTCCCAGCGATCCAGGCTCTCCTCGTCCTCCTCGGATACGTCGTAGAGCACCACGAAGACCTGCGAGTCGGGATCCTCCACGACCGTCGCCAGCGCGCCTTCCCAGCCGATGTCTCCACCGCCGAAGGTCAACCGCCATCCGTGCAGCCACCCGGTTCCCGACAGGGGCGAGTGAGGGCATCGCTGCAACATCTGCTCCGGATGCATGTTCGATCCGTAGGCGGCATAAATTGGCACGTCGGCCAGCCTAAACCGTATCGGTGCACACTGACGCCTCGTGGTCGTGTTTCGGTGCGTCGCCCCAGGTCCGACCTCCTATCGGGCGAACGAAGCCAGCCCTACCGACGCGCGGGGGCAGCCTCTGGAATACCGTTGATGCGACACAGCGAGAGATTTCGAGCATGCGAGAAGAGGATCAATGACCCGGATTGTGATCATCGGTGGTGGTCCGGCAGGGTACGAAGCAGCGTTGGTTGCCGCACAGCACGGCGGAGAGGTGACGCTCGTCGATTCCGACGGTATCGGCGGTGCCTGCGTTCTCTGGGACTGCGTGCCGTCGAAGACGTTCATCGCCTCGACCGGCATTCGCACCGAGATGCGTCGAGCCAGCGACCTCGGCATCTCCCTCGATCCGTCGCAGGCCGCCGTCGCACTGCCGAAGATTCACGACCGCGTGAAGAGCCTCGCCCAAGCACAGTCCTCCGACATCGCCCAGCGCGCCACCTCCGTCGGCGTGCAACTGCTGGCCGGACGCGCCGAGATGATCGACTCCCACGTCGGGATGGCCTCGCACCAGATCAAGGCGGTGCTCGCCGACGGCGAAGAGCGCATCCTCGACGCGGATGTCGTGCTCATCGCAACCGGAGCCCGCCCTCGCGTGGTCAAGGGAGCCGAACCCGACGGCGAACGCATCCTCAACTGGCGTCAGCTCTACGACCTCGAGGCCCTCCCCGAGCACCTGGTGGTCGTCGGATCCGGTGTGACCGGTGCCGAGTTCGTCTCGGCCTACACCGAGATGGGCGTCAAGGTCACCGCGGTCTCGAGCCGCGACCGCGTCCTTCCGCACGAGGACGAGGATGCCGCTCTGGTGCTCGAGGACGCGTTCAACGAGCGCGGCGTCACCCTCGTCAAGCACGCGCGCGCGGATTCGGTGGTTCGCACCGAAAACGGAGTTCTCGTCACGCTGTCGGACGGTCGCACCGTCGAGGGCAGTCATGCGCTGATGACCGTCGGATCGGTGCCCAACACCTCCGGTCTGGGACTCGAGAACGTCGGCATCGAACTCGACAAGGGTGGATACCTGCGGGTGGATCGCGTCTCGCGTACCGCGGTCGCGGGCATCTACGCAGCCGGTGACTGCACCGGTCTGCTGCCGCTGGCCTCGGTCGCGGCGATGCAGGGACGCATCGCGATGTACCACGCACTGGGACAGGCCGTCAGCCCGATCAAGCTCAAGACCGTGGCCTCGGCGGTGTTCACCCGGCCCGAGATCGCATCGGTCGGCGTCGCCCAATCCAAGATCGACGCCGGTGACGTGCCCGCGCGCGTGGTGATGCTGCCGCTCACCACCAATCCGCGAGCGAAGATGAGCGGACTCAAGCGTGGTTTCGTGAAGATCTTCTGTCGTCCGGCCACGGGCGTCGTGATCGGTGGCGTCGTGGTCGCCCCGAGCGCATCGGAGCTGATTCTGCCGATCGCGATGGCCGTGCAGAACAACCTTTCGGTGAACGACCTGGCGAACACGTTCTCGGTATACCCGTCGCTGTCCGGTTCGGTCATCGAGGCCGCGCGTCAGCTGATGGCGCACGACGATCTGGACTGATCTC
Organism: Rhodococcus sp. BS-15; assembly: GCF_000813105.1. NCBI lineage: Bacteria > Bacillati > Actinomycetota > Actinomycetes > Mycobacteriales > Nocardiaceae > Rhodococcus > Rhodococcus sp. BS-15. The sequence goes on from NZ_BAOX01000040.1 coordinate 3,292, forward strand.
ACAATGCGAGAAACGCGTTCCATATTTCGGTAGCACGTGAGACAGTCGAAGGAGCGGACACACCCGTCCGCTCCTTCTTCGACTCAGCGGATCCGCGGGCCGTTCTCCCATTCCTGCTGCCCCGGAGTCCTTCTCATGTCCTCTGCATACCTTCCCGCCGGCTTGGCCGGGCGCACCGAATCGCTCACCAGCTCGGCCATTCGTGACCTCCTCGCTCTCACAGCGCGCGACGATGTGATCAGCCTGGCCGGAGGTCTACCGGCCACCGACCTGATCCCTATCGACCGCATCGCCGCAGCAGCGCAGGCTGTGCTTCGTCGCCCCGACGCGGTCCAGTACTGCGAGACATCCGGCCACCGCACTCTGCGCAGCATCGTTGCGGCCAGGGAAACGCTTGCGCGCGGGGGAGTGCCCGTTGCGGTCGAGTCCGTCATCGTGACGCACGGTTCGCAGCAGGCCCTGGCATTGCTCGCGCAGGCCTTGATCGACCCGGGCGCTGTCGTCGTGGTCGACGAACCCGCGTACACCGGTGCGCTGCAGGTCTTCTCGATCGCGGGAGCGCGCATCGAGTCCATTCCCAACACCGATACCGGAATGGATACCGACGAACTCGAACGCAGACTGACGGCCGGACTGCGGCCTGCGGTGGTCCACACCGTCGCCAACTTCCACAATCCGCGTGGAGTCACGATGAGCGAGCAGCGTCGACGCCACCTCGCGGCGCTCGCGGATCGCTACGGATTCTGGGTGATCGAGGACGACCCGTACGGTGAGATCTTCTTCGACACAACGGATTCCGGTATCGAGTATCCGCCGCTGCCGATCGCATGTCACAGCGATCGCGTCATCCGACTGTCGAGTGCGTCGAAGATCCTGGCTCCGACGCTCCGTGTCGGCTGGTTCGTCGCCCCGCCCAGCGTCTGTGCGGCGGTGGAACTGCTCAAGCAGGGCGCTGATCTGTGTGGATCCTCGATGACGCAGTTGATGGCGGCGGAGATGCTCGGCGACACCGCGTGGCTGAACGCCCACCTGACGGTCCTCAGACGCGAGTACGGCTCTCGTGCAACGGCATTGACTACTGCTCTCGTCGCCGAGTTCGGTCCTCGGCTCATCGTCTCGCGCCCCGCGGGAGGGATGTTCGCCTGGGTCACCTTCCGAGACGGAACCGACACCGGCGAGTTGCTCGACGCGGCACTCGATCACGGAGTTGCCTTCGTGCCGGGCACGGCGTTCGCTTCGGGTGCGCAGTACCGTCACTCGCTCCGGTTGAGCTTCGCCGGATCGACCCCGACCGTCCTGGCAGATGCAGTGCGGCGATTGGGTGCCGCGCACTCGGCAGGTTCTGCGCCCGATGGACCCGGGGCGGTAGCCTGACGTGCAAGCAATGCGGGGATTTTCGAAGGAGAGGGAGCGTTCGAGATGAGCAACCGATCGAATACGAAGTTCCTCGGACCCGACCAGCGGGTGGAGGCGTGGGACCAGCTCGGAACCGAGCAGTTCGACGTGGTGGTGATCGGCGGTGGCGTCGTCGGCTCCGGAGCGGCCCTCGACGCAGCGACGCGTGGACTGAAGGTGGCGCTGGTCGAGGCGCGGGACTACGCGTCGGGAACGTCTTCTCGCTCGTCCAAGATGTTCCACGGCGGGCTTCGGTACCTCGAACAGCTCGAGTTCGGGCTCGTGCGCGAGGCCCTGCACGAGCGCGAACTCTCCCTGTCCACGCTCGCACCGCACTTGGTCAAGCCGCTGAAATTCCTCTTCCCGCTCACGCATCGTGTGTGGGAGCGGCCGTACATCGCTGCAGGCATCTTCCTGTACGACCGCATGGGTGGGGCCAAATCGGTGCCGCAACAGAAGCACCTGACTCGATCCGGTGCACTGCGCATGTCGCCCGGAATCAAGCGCAAGTCGCTGATCGGCGGGATTCGGTACTACGACACCGTCGTCGACGACGCCCGGCACACCATGACCGTCGCCAGAACGGCCGCCCACTACGGCGCAGTGGTGCGAACGTCCACCCAGGTCGTCGGCTTCCTGCGTGAGGCCGACCGGGTATCCGGTGTGCGCGTGCGTGATTCGGAGACCGGTGCCACCACCGAGGTACGCGCACACGTGGTGATCAATGCCACCGGTGTCTGGACCGACGAGATCCAGTCGCTGTCCAACATGCGCGGACGGTTCCGGGTACGCGCCTCGAAGGGTGTGCACATCGTGGTGCCGCGCGATCGAATCGTCAGCGAGGCCGCGATCATCCTGCGCACCGAGAAGTCGGTGCTGTTCATCATTCCGTGGGGCGCGCACTGGATCATCGGTACCACCGACACCGACTGGAACCTCGACCTCGCACACCCGGCGGCCACCAAGGCCGACATCGACTACATCCTGGGCGAGGTCAACTCGGTGCTCGTCACGCCACTGACCCACGAGGACATCGACGGTGTCTACGCGGGCCTGCGGCCACTGCTCGCCGGCGAGAGCGACGAAACCTCCAAGCTGTCCCGCGAACACGCGGTCGCTCGGGTTGCACCCGGACTCGTCGCCATCGCAGGCGGCAAGTACACGACGTATCGCGTGATGGCCGAGGACGCAGTCGATCTCGCCGCCGAGGACATCCCGGTCCGGGTGGCGTCCTCGATCACCGAGAAGGTGCCCCTCGTCGGTGCCGACGGCTACTTCGCGCTGGTCAATCAGGCACCGCATCTCGGCGAGATGCACAAGCTGCATCCGCATCGGGTGACGCATCTGCTCGACCGATACGGTTCGTTGATCGACGAGGTGCTGGCCATGGCCGACGGCAAACCCGAACTGCTGCAACCACTCACCGATGCGCCGGCTTACCTTCAGGTAGAGGTCGTCTACGCCGCGGCAGCGGAGGGCGCACTCCACCTCGAGGACGTGCTCTCGCGGCGCACCCGAATTTCCATCGAGTACTCCCATCGCGGAATGAACTGCGCGGGTCAGGTTGCGGCTTTGATCGCACCGGTTCTGGGTTGGGACGAGGCCACGGTCGACCGTGAGGTCGAGACGTACCGCGCCCGAGTGGAGGCCGAGATCGATTCGCAGCGTCAGCCCGACGACGCATCGGCGGACGCGCTGCGCGTCGTCGCGCCCGAGGCCCGCCAGGAAATCCTCGAACCCGTTCGCACGATCTAGCGCAGTCGAACCAGCGTCCGGGGCGCGCGAGCCGCCGTCGCGCCGGAGACGGCCATGATCAGCAGGGTGAGTATCGCAAGTGTCAGCATGCGATCCATGGTGATCGGCAAAGCTGTGAACAGGCTTGGCCGCACCTGACAGGGAGCTTTCAGGTTTCTTCCCGTCGTTGTCGAACAGGGTGGGAAGACGACGCGAGCTGCGCTCGGAGATATGCCTTCTCGGCCGGCGACGGGTCGAGAGCGAGCGCGGTCGTTCGTGCGTTCCTGGCCTCCTCCGCGCGGTCCAGGCGATCGAGCATCACAGCTCGACAGGCATGCCATAGGTAGTGGCCGCCGAGGGAGTCGATGGCGTCCAGTGCGTCGAGTCCCGCAGCAGGACCCTGGCTTTCGCCTATGGCCACGCCGCGGTTGAGCGCCACGATCGGTGTGTTCTCCACAGCCGCAAGCGCGTCGTACAGTACGACGATCCGGGACCAGTCGGTGTCGGCATAGGTCGCTGCCGTGGAGTGGCATGCTGCGATGGCTGCCTGGATGGTGTAGCGGCTGGGCCGAGAGTCGTTGCGACGCAGTGCACTGTCCATCAACCGAGCACCCTCCTCGATCGCCTCTCGATTCCATCGAGATCTGTCCTGATCCTCCAGCCTGACGAGGCCGCCGGATTCATCGGTCCTGGTCGCTCGGCGCGAGTCCGTGAACAGCATGAGGGCCAGTAGCCCCTGAAGTGACGGCTCGTCCGGCATCAGGTCGATCAGCAAGCGGGCCAACCTGAGTGCCTCGTCACACAGTCGAGGCCGCACCAGCGTCTCACCGCCGAGATGGCCGGCGGTGAACATCAAATACACCGTGGTGGCCACCGCGTCGAGTCGTTGCGGCAACTCCGCCGAATCCGGTACTCGATACGGAATGTTGGCAGCTGCGATCTTCTTCTTCGCTCGCGTGAGCCGTTTGGACATGGTGGCCTCGGGCACGAGCATCAGTCGGGCGATGTCGGACGTGGCGAGCCCGCAGAGGGTGCGCAGGCTCAGTGCCACCTGCGCTTCGACGGAGAGCGTCGGATGACAGCAGGTGAAAACCAACCGCAACAGATCGTCGGCGATCGAGGACTCGTCGCTCTCGCTCCAATTCTGGTTCAGCACGGCGAGATCCGCCGCCTCTCGTTCCTTCGCGGTGCGCCCGGCCTCGCGTCTGATGATGTCGAGCGCCTTGTTGCGAGCCACGGTGGTGAGCCAGGCACGCGGATTGTCGGGGACACCCGATCTGGGCCAGTGAGCGAGTGCGGTCACCACAGCCTCGGAGACTGCGTCCTCGGCGACGGCAAAACTGCCGGTGGTGCGCACGAGGGTCGCCAGGACGCGGCGACCCTCGTCACGGACCACGGCCGAGAGGTGCTCGGCCGGCGTACTCATCGAGTCATCGGAATGACCGGCCGAACTTCGATTGCTCCGTTCCACGCCGCTGGGATCTGTGCGGCCAATGCGATCGCGGCATCGAGGTCCTCCGCTTCGAGGAGGAAGAACCCGGCAAGCACCTCTTTTGCCTCGGCGAACGGACCGTCGGTTGTCAGGACGTCACCTCCCTTCCCTCCCGACACACGCACCGTGGTGGCGGTCGACGTGGGGTACAGGACCGCTCCGCCGGTGATCGCGGATCCTGCCGCGGCACTGAATGCACCGTATTCGGCCATCTCGTCCGCGACCTCGGGCGAGGTCCAGTCGGCGTCATGGGTGTAGACGATGGCTGCGTACGTGGTCATGAAGGCTCCTTGGAGTCGTCGCGGCCGGCACCGTTTGCCGACCTACACACGAAGGACGAACGGGGTTCGTCGAAAAGGACACCACGGACCGAACCGATCTCGCCACACTTCAGTTCTGACAGTGTGGGCAGTAGTAGATCTGCCGTTCCTCCAGCGGATTGTCTCCGATCAGACCGAATTCGATGGTGGTTCCACAGCGTCTACACGGCTTGTTCTCGCGCCCGTACACCCAGAAATGTCGGCCCGGACGCCGATCTCCCGTCGTGACGCGTTGGTTGCGATCCTTGTTGGCCATGATCAATCGATAGGACAGGTCGATCGTCTTCTTCAGGTCGCCGGCGTCGCCGACCGGCGTGCGCGGGTCGACGCCACGGAGAAAGCAGATCTCGTTGCGGTAGACGTTGCCGAGGCCGGCGATGTTGCGCTGATCGAGCAGCGCGAGCCCGATCGGCCGGGCCGGATCCGATGCGAGCCTGGACAGCACGATGGCGGGATCCCAGTCGGGACCGAGCAGGTCCGGTCCGAGATATCCGACGGCTTCGTCCTCGTCCTCGAGGATCTCGAGCACTCCGAGCTCGAAACCGATGGCCTGTGCGTCGGCGGTGTTCAAGATGATCCGCGCTTGGAACGCAGGGCGACGCCACCGAGCGCCGGGTGCGTAGACGTGCCAGGTGCCCTCCATCTTCAGATGCGAATGGATGGAGTAACCGCCCACTCGAATCAGCAGATGCTTCCCGCGTGAGGCGACGGAATCGACGGTCTCGCCGGTGAAGTCGACTGTGGCGTAACGGGGTACGCGAATGTCGCAGGTGGTGAGCCGCCGGCCCTCGAGTGCGGCGCGCAGGGTGTTGGCGGCGCGCCAGACGGTATCGCCCTCGGGCATCGGAGTCGGTGTCCTCTCTGGTGTTCTTGCAGGTGATCGGGCAATTTCAGCGGCGCAGACGAAGTCCGCGCGGGGTCGCCGAGAAGCCTGCTTCGGTCAAGGTCTTGGCGAAGTCGGTGCCGTGAATGTCGTGACCGTTGATCCGCTCTACCAGTAGCTTGTCGACTCCGCCGCGGCGAACGGTGGCCGCCAAGGCGGTTGCTGCAGCGCCGATGTCCTCTGCATTCTCACCGAACGTGAGCACCGACTTTCCGCCACGTTCGACGAACATCGTCAATTCGCCGCGGACGAGGACGACCAGTGCGCCGGCCTTGCGCCCCGGCCGATGCTTCGTCGTCTCGTCCGGCTTCTCTCCGACACCGGCCTCGCCGACACCGGCTTTCGGCCAGGGCAGTGCTCCGCCGTAGGGGTTGGCCGGATCGCACGACGCGAGTACGACAGCGGTGGCGTTCTTCTTCGGTTCGTCGTAGCTGCGCAACCGGTCGACCACATCGGAGGTGGAGAATTGCGCACCGCCGAGTGAGTCGACGAAGTAGCCGCGACGGCAGCGACCGGAATCCTCGAACCCGGTGAGCACCTTGTACATCGTGGCGAATCCGCCGGGCACACCCTCGTTCATCACCGAACCGCGCGTCACGACGCCGTAGCGCTCGAGCAGGACGTCGGCGGTCGCATGGGCGCGGACGGTGAGGTCGGGTTCGAGCTCGGGCAATCGTGACCATCGTCCACCCGCCGTCGGCGGCCCGGTGCGGGTCGGGAGCGAGGGGCGCTCGAATTGCCGGTACGAGCGCAGCCGCGGTGTACGACGAGGCGCACGATGACTCGGGGCCGAGCGGGTGGTCGTCGAGTTCAGCAGCGCGCGCAGCGGAGCGAACGTGTCGTTGCTCAGACGCCCTGCCCACACCAGCTCCCACAGTGCAGCCTGCAGTGCGGTGTCGTCGGTACTGCCGACGGTATCGGAGAGTTGCCGGAAGAAGTACGCACCGCCGCCCGCGACGGCATCCTGAATGCGAATTTGCAGTTCCGACAGGTCCGATTCGGCGGCAGGCACCAGGGTGAGCGGGGCGGTGTCGGCCATGTGCAGGCTCACCCAGCCGTCCTTCGACGAGATCGCGCCGTGTCCCGACCACAGCACCTCGCCGGTGGAGGTGAGTTCGTCGAGCATCGCCGGACTGTAATCGGTCACCCGCGACGAGAGCACGAGAGATTCCCAGGCCGACGCCGGAACAGGAACGCCCGCAAGCTGTTCGATGACTGTCGCGACGCCGTCGATTCCGCTCAGGCGTCGGCTGTCCACGTGCTGCCACGCCGGAAGGAAGCGGCCGAGGGTGGCGGTGGAGACGGGTTCGACTTCCTGCCGGGCGGCAGCGAGCGACCGCCGCCGCAAACGCCGGAGGACCTCGCGTCGCACCATTCGCTACCCGTAGCACCGGGACGGAATTCGCCCTCGACGACGCGCTTGTCGACGGCGAGTCTGCGTAGGACGTCGCGTACCACGGCGGTACCGACCCCGAAGCGCGCCGCCGCGTCGTCGAGGGTGAACGGTCCGTGGGTTCGGGCGTACCGGCTGATCAGGTCCACCAGCGGATCGTCGACCGGCTCGATGAAGGCTGCGGGAGTACCGATGGGAAGCGGGACGCCCAACGCATCGCGCAGCCGAGCGGCGTCTTCGATGGCCGTCCACCAGTTCTTGCCTGCGAACGAGACCTCCATCGCCCGTTTGGCATCGGCGAGTTCGGTGAGCCACTGCGGGTACTCGTCGCCGTCGGTTCGCAGGCCGACTTCCGTGGCGGTAAGCGGACCGAGCAGCCGTAGCAGGTCTGCGACGCCTTCGATGTCCTTGGCGTGGCGGTCCTCCGGGAGGCGCTGCAGTTCGAGTTCGGTGGTGGTGATGACGCTGTCGTCGAGCAGCTCTCGCAGTTCGACGCGTCCGAGCAGCTCGGCGAGGAGTGCCGAGTCGAGTGACAGTGCGGCGGCTCGGCGTTCGGCCAACGGGCTGTCGCCCTCGTACATGAATGCGCCGACGTAGTTGAACAACAGCGAATTGGCGAACGGCGACGGCGATGGGGTCTCGACGTCGACGATTCTGATCTGGCGTCGGCCGATTCGGGCCAGGATGTCCTCGAGGGCGGGGAGGTCGTAGACGTCCTGGAGGCACTCGCGGACCGTCTCGAGCAGGATCGGGAACGTGGGGTACTTGCGTGCCACGTCGAGCAGCTGAGCCGAACGCTGGCGTTGCTGCCACAGCGGCGCGCGTTTGCCCGGGTTGCGCCGGGGGAGAAGCAGTGCGCGAGCGGCACATTCGCGAAACCTCGACGCGAACAATGCCGATCCGCCGACCTGCTCTGTGACGATGTCGGCAATCTCGTCGCGCTCGAACACGAACAGCTCTGCGCCGGGCGGCTGGTCGTCGGTGTCGGGGAGCCGAACGATGATGCCGTCGTCGGAAGCAGTGGGCGCGGCGTCGATGCCGTAGCGCTCGATCAGCCTTGCGCCGACTGCGAGTGCCCACGGCGCGTGTACCTGCTGACCGTAGGTGGAATGCAGCACGAGCCGCCAGTCGCCCAGTTCGTCACGGAACCGCTCGACGATCATCGTCTTGTCGGTGGGGAGCTGGCCGGTGGCCTCGAGTTGTTCGTCGAGCAAGGCGATGAGGTTGTTGACGGCGTTGGCGTCGAGACCGTCGGAGCTCAGTCGCTCGGCCAAGTTGCTGCGATCGGTCGTGCTACGAAGGAACTCGCCGAGCGCCTGGCCCAGTTCTGCCGGTCGGCCGAGACCGTCGCCGTGCCAGAAGGGGAGCCGGCCGGGTTGACCGTACGCCGGGCTGACGAGCACCCGATCGTGGGTGATCTCCTCGATACGCCAGCTGGTGGCACCGAGTGCGAACACGTCACCCACTCGCGATTCGTAGACCATCTCCTCGTCCAGTTCACCGACCCTGGACTGCTTTTCACCCACCATGTAGACGGTGAACAGTCCACGGTCGGGGATGGTGCCGCCGGAGGTGACGGCCAGTCGCTGCGACCCGGGACGGCCGGTGAGAGTGTTGGCGTCGCGGTCCCACACGAGCCTCGGCCGCAGTTCGGCGAACTCGTCCGAGGGATAGCGGCCCGAGAGCAGGTCGAGAGTCGACTCGTAGGCCGACCGGGGCAGGGTGGCGAAACTGCCTGTGCGACGTAGAGAATCGAACCAGTCCTCGGCGTCGATCGGCTCGAGAGCGCAGGCCGCCACGGTCTGCTGCGCCAGCACGTCGAGAGGGTTGGCGGGAACGAACAACGCCTCGATCTTCCCCGTCGTCATCCGTTCGACGGTGACGGCGCAGTGAATCAGATCGGTGCGGTGCTTGGGGAACAACACACCCTTGGAGATCTCGCCGACCTGGTGGCCCGCGCGTCCGACGCGTTGCAACCCACTCGCCACCGATGGTGGTGCTTCGACCTGAACGACCAGATCGACTGCGCCCATGTCGATTCCGAGTTCGAGGCTGCTGGTGGCGACGACGCAGCGCAGCCTGCCGGTCTTGAGATCGTCCTCGATCAGCGCGCGCTGATCCTTGCTGACACTGCCGTGGTGGGCTCGGGCCAACAACGGATCGGCACCGTGGTTCACGTCGTTGGGAGTGCCGACCTGCGAGGGCGGTTTGTGCTGTGTCTCCACGCCGTCGCCGATCCGTTCGGCATACACCTCGTTGAGCCGCGCGGTGAGCCGTTCTGCGAGACGTCGGGAATTGGCGAAGACGATGCACGATTTGTGCTCGAGGATGAGATCGACCATCTTCTCCTCGACGTGCGGCCAGATCGATCCCTGCGCCGGGGGAGCGGTTGAGGTGTCCGCATTCGGATCGGTGACGCCCAGTTCGGTCATGTCCTCCACGGGCACCTGAACCGTCAGATCGAACGTCTTCGGAGCGGGTGGAGCGACGATCTCGATGGGGGCCGCACCGGCCAGGAAGCGGCCCACTTCTTCGTGGGGGCGCACAGTCGCAGACAGGCCGATGCGCTGTGCGGGCTTGTCCAACATCGCGTCGAGCCGCTCGAGGGACACCGCGAGGTGCGCGCCCCGTTTGGTGCCTGCGACGGCGTGTACCTCGTCGACGATCACAGTGTCGACCTCGGCGAGGATGTCTCGCGCGGCCGAGGTGAGCATCAGGAACAGCGATTCCGGGGTGGTGATCAGAATGTCCGGCGGAGTCTTGATCATGTTCCTGCGGTCGGCGGCGCTGGTGTCGCCGGATCGCACGCCGACCGAGATCTCCGGTGGGTTCAGCCCGAGGCGCTTGGCGGTCTGGGTGATACCGACCAGTGGAGCCCGCAGGTTGCGCTCGACGTCGACGGCAAGGGCCTTGAGCGGCGAGATGTAGAGGACTTTGGTTTTGCGGGTGCTGTCCGCACCCAGTTGCGCCAGCTCGTCCAGGGCCCACAGGAAGGCCGAGAGCGTCTTGCCCGAACCCGTCGGAGCAACCACGAGGGTGTGCGAACCACTCGAGATCGACGACCACGCGCCCAACTGCGCGGACGTGGGAGCAGGAAAGGCGCCGGTGAACCATTCACGGGTGGGCCGCGACAACTTCTGCATCACCGACAGCTCGCCCGCTTCGTCGGTGCCCGTACTCTGCCTGGCCATCCCATCATCATGCCCCCGAGCACCGACAGATGATCCTCACGCAGTTCCGCGATTGCGCGGCGGTGTCGATTCGAGCGATTCGGGTACACCGCTCCCATGACCGACGACCAAGAGATCATGCAGAAGATTTCCGCGAAACTCGACGCTCTGCTCGGCAGCAAGACCAACGGCCTGCAGAACGAGGTGCCTCCGGGTGCGAGCATCCAGTCCGACGAGGACGACGCCGAGCACGGGCCGCTCGGTCGCGACTACCACTTGGCGAGCAAGTACGCACAAGCGCTCGCCATCAACGAGCCTCAGGTGATCGACCGCGAAGAATTCGACCGTTTGGTCGCCGAATACGGTTGACCTGCACCGCTGTATGACGACAGCCCCGGCCCGCGCACTGGGTCGGGGCTTCGTCGTGTCCGGCGACCGCACCTGACGGTTCACGATCGAGCAGAACCGGCAGAATCCCGCGCTCGGTGTCCGATAGTGAACGCTCCGGTGCGGCAGACGTGGCGTAGAGCCTGGCATCGTATCTACAGTCGATGGGGTGACCGAACGGAAGAAGCCAGGAGTCACGTTCGAGTCCTGGGTGGACAAGCAGATTCGCCAGGCGCAGGACAACGGTGCGTTCGAGGGCCTCGAGGGCACCGGTAAGCCGATTCCGGTCGGCGACCCCGGCGACGAGCTGTGGTGGGTTCGCGGCTACCTGAAACGGGAGAACCTGCCCGCCGATGCGTTGCTGCCCACTGCACTGCAGCTGCGCAAGGAGATCGAGCGGCTGCCGGCGACACTGATCGGCATTCGGCGCGAGGATTCGGCGCGAGATGTGCTGGACGAGTTGAATGTTCGCATCGTCGACTGGATTCGGTTCCCGACGCCGCCGGTCGTGCCGCTCGCCCCGGTGGACGTCGAGACCTGGATGGAGAGCTGGCGAACCAACCGAGCCGAGGTGGACCGTCTCGAGCGTGAGCATCGTTCGCAGTCGGCCACGACACCCACGAATGCGAGGGGTTCCGATGCGCCGACGTGGTGGACGCGACTGCGCGGCAAGATCGTCCGGAAGCGCCGAGGCCGAGCGCGCTAGTTCTCTGCGTCGCGTTCTTCGTCGGCGAGCTTGTCCTCGCCTCGGTTACGGAAGAACTTGAATCCCGGAATGCCGATGACCGCGCGTCGAACGTCCTTGGTGACTCCGAGGAGCTCATGAATCTCGGGGGACACCGTGTCGAGGGTGGCGAGGATAGGAAGCAGCGCTTCCATGTGATCGAGGAGTCCGGGTAGCTGATCGACCATCGCGATCGCGGCGTCGACCTCCTCCTCGGACAGGCTGTCGACGAACTTGCGGGCCATGGGTTCGGATTTCTTGGCGATGGGATCGAACAACTCGATCAGCTCCAGCGCGGTGTGCGAGGCGACCGACGCCGACGCGACCACCTCGTCCGCGGCCCCGGTTGTCCGCTGCACGCTGGCAACCACGGCGTCGGCGGAGTCGATCACGTGATCGATGCGTGTCATCAACATCTCAATGCGTGTCAGCAGTGCTTCGATTCGGCCGGGCAGGGTAAGCGCGAAAGCGGTCGTGGTGAGCATCCAGCCCGCACCGGCCCGCGCAACCGCTACTCCGCGCCGGAGCACCGTTTCGGTACCGAGGGGATCGGGGAGAACCACACCTGCCAAGACCAGAGCCATAGGAGCGACAATGCCACACCGACACAACGCCCCGACTGCCGTTAGCCTCGAAGCATGAGAGCTCTCGTCACCGGTGCCAGCGGGTACATCGGGTCGCGGTTGGTGGCAGCTCTGCTGGCCGACAAGGCCGAGGTCGTCGTCGGCTCCCGAACGCCGGACAATCTGCGGACCTTCGACTTCTTCGACTCCGTCACCGCAGTCTCGCTCGACGTCACCGACGAACAGTCCTGTGCTGCCGCGTTCGCGGAGACCGGCGACATCGATGTGGCCTATTACCTCGTGCACGCCATCGGCGAATCCGACTACCGAGCGCAGGACCGACGATCCGCCGAGCAGTTCGCTGCGGCGGCCGCGCGGGCGGGAGTACGCCGAATCGTCTACCTCGGCGGTTTCGTACCCGACGACGACCGACTCTCGGAGCACCTCGCGAGCCGGGCGGACGTCGGCGAGGCTCTGACGGTGGACGGCGTCGAGCTGGTCTGGCTGCGAGCGGCCATCGTCCTGGGTGCAGGCTCGACGTCGTACGAGATGTTGCGGTACCTCGCCGATCGCTTGCCGGTGCTGCCGCTGCCGAGTTGGCTCGCCGAGCCCGTGCAGCCCATCGCCGTCGACGACGTGCTGCATTACCTGCTGGCATCCGCCGACGCCGAATCGGTTCCCGCGGGTTCCTACGACATCGGTGGGCCGGATGTGGTGCCGTATCGAGATCTGGTGTTCGCGTACGTCGAAGCTGCCGGTCTCCAGCGCATCGGCGTTCCTGTGCCGCTGGTGCCGACCTCGCTCGCAGGCAAGGTCATCGGAATGATCATTCCGGTTCCTGCAGGGCTCGCCGAGGATCTGGTGGGATCGCTGCACAACACGATGACGACGTCGGAGAGTCGGATTCGTGAGCTCGTTCCGGACTCTCCTCGAGGTCTCACCACGATTGCCGACGCCATGGCCCGTAGTGTGCGGGGAATGGTCGGTGACCCACCCGGTGTCTGTGCGCTGAAGGATCCGCTTCGGCTGGCGCGCACCGACGCGGCGTGGAGCGGCGGTGACGCTCTGGGGATCAGACGTCGCGGTGTCGCGGCGTCCTCCGACCGCACCTGGGGGTTGATCGAAGCCCTCGGTGGGCGTCGACTGCTGTACTCGAAGCCCGTTGCTGCGGCAGTGCGCACCAATCTCGACGTGATGGCCGACGTGAATCGACGCGCGAGGTCGGTCGTGCGCCGACTGACCGATACCGAGGAGGCGTGATGGGAACGTGGTCCACGACCGCGCTCAACGTGATGAAGTCCGCTCTGGTCGACCCGGTCGAGCGCGATCACAAGGAGTCCGACGCGGCGTTCCGCAAGCGGCGGATCATCGTGCTGATCACACTGGTGATCGGTGCCACGGTGCTCTACTTCTCGCTCAAGGTCGAGCCGGGCGATCCCGCGTTCTACGCACTGACCCTGGTGTTGGCCGCGGTGTGGACGGTGGGCGGATTCCTGTCGGGCCCACTGCATCTCGGACGCATTCAGGTCGGGGGATCGATCAGGCGGCCGATCGTCACGCCCATCCTGATCGGTCTCGCCGTCGGCGGGGTGTTCATGCTCGGCGGTCTCGTGGTGCGGCAGATTCCGCCGCTGGCCGACTTCACCGAGAACGTACTCGCGCACGCCCGGGTGGGTTCGTTGGTGTTGATCGTGTTCATCGCGTTGCTCAACGGCGTGGCCGAGGAGATCTTCTTCCGAGGAGCGCTGTACTCGGCCATCGGCGTCAAGCATCCGGTGATCATCTCGACGGTCGTCTACGCGATAGCCACCCTCGCCTCGGGCAACCCGATGCTCGGCTTCGCAGCAGTGCTTCTGGGCTACGTGATGGGCCTGCAGCGGCGCGCATCCGGCGGAATACTGGCACCGATCCTGACTCATGTCAGTTGGTCGGCGGTCATGGTTCTCGCGCTACCGCCGCTCTTCGTGTGATCTGCGGTGTTCGACCAGAAAGAGGCACAAGCACCGATTCGACCAGCCGAAACGGACGTCTGTGCTGATTTGTCTCCGATCTGGGCTACATTGCGCAGGTGAGTGAAAATCTCGATCGCGTCGATCGCTTGATCATCGACGAGCTTGTCTCCGACGGACGCGCTACTTTGGCGACGTTGGCGGAGAAGGCTTCCCTGTCCGTCTCGGCCGTTCAATCCAGAGTTCGGCGGCTCGAATCCCGACGCGTCATCCGTGGGTACACGGCGCAGGTCGACCCGGAGGCCCTCGGCCGGCCGCTGTCGGCGTTCGTCGCCATCACTCCGATCGATCCGGCCCAACCGGACGACGCCCCCGCCAGGTTGAAGCATCTGTCGGCCATCGAGTCGTGCCACTCGGTTGCCGGTGAGGAAAGCTACGTTCTACTGGTGCGAGTCGAGTCGCCGAGAGCGCTCGAGCGCTTGCTGCAGGAGATCCGCGCAACCGCCAACGTGCAGACGCGCAGCACGATCATCCTGCAGACGTTCTACGACCGCTGACCGCCCGCCACACTCGGTCCGACGACATGGGTAGGTCGTAGAGCCGGGCACCGACGGCGTCACGAATGGCGTTGGCCAAGGCCGGTGCCACGGGATTGTACGGAGACTCGCTCATCGACTTCGCGCCGAACGGGCCCAGACGATCGTAGGTGTCGGCGAACAGGACTTCCGTGGGAGGAATGTCCGCGAACTGCGGAACGTGGTAGCTACGAATCGAATCCGTGGTGACCAGACCGGCACCGTCGGTGCGGATCTCCTCGTACAGTGCGCTACCGATCGCCTGTGCGACGCCGCCCTCGACCTGCCCACGGCACTGCTGCGGGTTCATCACGGTTCCTGCGTCCGCGCTCTGCACCGACTGCAGTATTTTCACGGTGCCGGTGTCCTCGTGCACCGCCACCCGGAACGCGTGCACGTTGAACGCGACCGAACGCGGCAGCCCGCCGCTGTTGCCCGCAGTGACGAGGGTGCCTCCCGCCATCGCCAGAATGTCGTCGAGGGTGACGAAGCGATCTCCGCACCGCACGCCCTCCGGTCCGAGTGTGCAGTCCGAATTCCGGTGTCCGGTCGCGGTGGCGGCCAGATCCAGAATCCGAGCCGACATCGCGCGAACCGCCGCGTACAGGGCCTTGCCTGCCACCACGGTGCCTGCCGAACCGAATGCGCCCGTGTCGTACGTGACCGAGTCGGTGTCGGATTGATCGACTCCGATGCGGTCGACGGACGTGCCCAATTCACTCGCCGCGATCTGAGTGTGGACGGTGGTTGTTCCGTTGCCGAATTCCGCAGTCCCGACGCGTATCTCGTACTGACCTTCGGGCAGCAATGCCACCGAGGTCTCCGCGCGGTGGCCACGCGGCGGAATGGTCGCGATCATGGCCACCGCCATTCCTTCGCCGACCTTCCAGCCCGCCGGTGCGTGCTCGCCGTTGCCCCGTCGTAGAGCGGCTTCGGCGAGGTCGATGCACTGGTCGAGGCCGTAGCTGCCGAACTGCAGGTCGTCTCCCTCGTGGTGGGCGGCGACGATGTCGTCGCCGGGGACGATCACGTTGCGTCTGCGGAACTCGAACGGGTCGACGTCGATCTCCCGCGCCAGATCGTCCATTGCCGATTCGATCGCGAACATCACCTGTCCCAACCCGTAGCCGCGGAAGGCTCCGGACGGGATGTTGTTGGTGTACACGGTTTTCGCGTCGACTCGTTTGTTGGCGCACCGGTAGATCGCCACCGACTCGCCGCAACCGTGGAACATCACACCGGCACTGTGGTTCCCGTAGGCACCGGCGTCTGTGAGAACGTCGATCGACAGGGCGGTCAGCGTGCCGTCGGCGCTCGCGGCGGCGGTGACGTCGACGCGGAACGGATGACGACACGGTGCGACGGTGAACTCGTCGGTGCGGGTGAACTCGAACTGCACCGGTCGACCGGTACGCAGTACCGCCAGCGCCACCACGTCTTCGGTGAGCAGCTCCTGCTTGCCGCCGAATCCGCCGCCGACGCGCGCGGTGAACACGCGGACGCGATCGCGCGCCAGGCCGAAGATCTCGCAGATCTCGTCTCGCACCAGAAACGGAACCTGAGTGCTGGTGCGCAGGTTCAGTTTTCCGGTCTCGTCCAACCAGCCGATGGTGCCGTGTGTCTCCAGATGTACGTGCTGAATCCGCTGAGTGGTCCAGCGGCCGGAGACCACCGCCGCTGCGCCGCGAACAGCAGCGTCGACGTCCCCGGTCTGTCCGTGTAGCTCGGCCACCAGATTGCGCGACGGATCCGCGATCCGAGCCGTCGCGTCCTTGTCGCCGTGGATCTTCGGCGCATCGGGGGCGAGCGAGGACTCCGGATCGAACACTGCGGGCAGCACGTCGTACTCGACGACAAGAGCGCGGCACCCCTCCTCGGCAGCCGCGACCGATTCTGCGACCACGATCGCCACCCGCTGGCCGATGAAGCGCACAACGGTATCGAGAACATGGGTGTCGTCCGGATCGTCGACGCGGCGGTCGTGGCGGGCCGTCGAAAAGGCGGTCACCGGACTGTCTTTCGCAGTCAGAATCAGATGCACGCCCGGTACCTGCTCCGCCGCGGTGGTGTCGATCGAGACGATCCGGGCATGTGCGTGCGGACTTCCGAGAACACTGGCGTGCAGCAACCCGGGAGGGGTGTGGTCGAGTGTGTAGGGCTCGGTTCCGGTGACGATACGCGTACTGGCGGGTGCTGCGAGGGACCGTCCACACGCCGGACCGTCGACCGACTTCTCGGTGTTGACCACCCCGCAGACGGCGTCGGACACGGCGCGATACCCGGTGCAGCGACACAGGTTTCCCTTCAGCCGTTCGGGAAGCTCGTCCAGGTCTTCCTCGCTCAGCGTCGAGGCGGTGACGACCATTCCCGCAGTGCAGAATCCACACTGGAATCCGGCGGCTTCGACGAACCGGCTCTGCATCGGATGCAGATCGTCCGGTGTACCGAGACCCGCGACGGTGGTGACGGACCGGTCGGCCGCCCGAAACGCGGGGAAGATGCACGAATGCACCGGTTCGCCGTCGACGAGAACCGAACATGCGCCGCAGTCGCCCGCGTCGCACCCCTTCTTCACCTCGAAGTGGTCGTGTTCACGGAGCATGGTGCGCAGACACTGGCCGGGCCGTGGAGTGACATCGGTCGGCACACCGTTGATGTCCACAATCATGACAACTCCTCGCGAATCTGCTGCGCTGCAGTGCAACTGATGTGACGCCGCCAGTCCGGAGCCCCATGGGGGTCGTCGTACCAGTGCTGGGGCCCGATGGTGGCGGCGAGAGCGTCGTCGAGTTCGCCCGCCGTCGGCAGGCTCGGAAAGCGCAGAACGAACGGACGGACGGTCGACGCGCTGACGGTCAGAACGAATTCGCCACCGTCGTCTACCCGCCCGATCACCACGCGGCCGACCGCCCGAGCGGTGACAGTGCGAGCTTGCGCATCGCCGTTCGCGACCGGAGTGCGCGCAGCGGAATCTCGATGCTGCGCAGCACGTCCCCCGGTCGAAGGGCATTGGTATGCGGGCCCGTGACCAGATCTGCAATCGCGATGCCGTAGTCGTGATCCGGCCCATCACTGGACCACACCTGCCCGACGCCGTCGAGCGCTGCGGTCAACGAGATCATCGCTCCGGCAGGCAGGGCCAGTGCGATGTTGCCGCCGACGGTGGCGGTCTTCCAGATCTTGAACGAGGCCAACAGCGCTGCTGCGCAGCGGGGAAACAATGCGGTGGCCGGCCACGGAGAGGCGTAGCGCGCCAGAGTCTCGATGGTGCACGTCGCGGCGATCGAGAGCCCGGTCTCGGTGACGGTCAACGGCTCCCAGCCCAAGGCAGTGACATCGACGAGAGTGGCCAGGTGGTCCTGCTTCTCCGAGAACAGCCAGGTACCTCCTGCGAGCACAGCGGTGTCCGCGCGTCCGGGCGGAAGGTCCGCGCGGGAGCCGGGAAGCAGAATGTCGTCGACAGTACCGAGATCCATGGCCCTCGTTCACCTCGTCCTCGCCGGATGATCCGCCACGCCGGCAGATCCACCAGCCGATGTGTCATCTCGAACTGTAATGAGTATCTGTTACCGATCTTCGGTCGTTCGGCGATACGCCCGAAACTCGGTGGAAACAACCCACGCATACTGTTTCTTCCTACGAGCTCAGCCGTTTCGAGCACGCTCAGCGAAGGCCGGGGGAGGAACCGCAGTGCAGGTCAAGGACTTGCTCGACGCCACGCAGCTCGGCGTTCGATTGCTCACCTCCGACACCGACGCTCTGGGGCGCACGCTGCGATGGACGTACACGACCGATCTGCCGGACCCGTCGCGCTACATCGCGGGTGGCGAGCTCGTCATCACCGGTCTCGTGTGGCATCGAACGCCCGCAGACAGTGAGATGTTCGTCCGGGCCGTCGCCGAATCAGGGGCCTCGGCACTGGCCGCCGGTGAAGGGCTGCTCGGCCATGTCCCGCCCGATCTGATCGACGCCTGCGAGCGGCACGGACTACCGCTGCTTGCGGTACCCGAGACGGTCTCGTTCGGCGAGGTGACCGAGTTTCTCGTCGGCCGTGTCACGGGAGACCGCATAGCCTCGTTGAACACCTCGCTCGTCCGGCAACGCCAGCTGCTCACCGCGATCGCGGACGGCAGAGCGCTCGACGAGTTGGCGCTGCACACCTCCAGGGAAACCGGGATGGCGTGTCTGATCTTCACGGCGACCGGACGTCGGCTGGTGGCCGAGGTCTCGGCGTTCTCCGATGCCGACGTGGACACGCTGACGCACGCTGCGCTCTCCTCCGAAAGACTGCCCACGACAACCACTCTCAGTGACGGCGGCGTGTACAGCATCTTCGGCATCGGCCCGTCGCTGGTGCAACGGACCACGCGATGGTTCTTGGCGGTTGCAGGAGACATGGCGACGTTCCCACCCGCCATCTCCGATGCGTTCGGCCAGCTCGCGGCCATCGCCGCGCTCGATCGTGCCCGGCGCGAGGAGGGACGGCTGGTCCGACGCGAAATCGCGGACCAGGCAGTGGCGTTGATCGAAGCCGACAGCACCAGACCGGAAGCCCTGACGCGGCTGCGTCAGGCAGGCGTCGACCCGGACCGCTCGCTGGTCGTCGTCAGGGTCGTCCACAGCGGACGGATCGACCTGCGCGAGATGCTGCGTACGGTTCTCAGCGACACGCTGACCTCCTTCGGTGGCGGCTGCGTCGGGTGCAGCACGCACGGCGACATCGTCGCTGTCGTGAACACCGACGATCCGAACTTCACGCACACACTGCGAACCCGATTGACTCGCTTGGGTTCCGGCATCGGACACAGCCGTCTGCTCGTGGGCGTCAGTTCCGAAGCAACCGGGATCACCGTCGACGGCGCGCTGCGATCGGCCCGTCACGCACTCGAAGTCAGCAGGCAAGGGACCAGCCCGGTGACCGTCACCGCGGGTGCGCAACTGACTTCGGCGGTCTCGATGCTCTCGGCTCTGCCCGACGACGTGCGTCGGTCGTTCGTCGAACACGTTCTGGCTCCTCTGCTCGACTACGACCGGCGTACCGATGCAGGACTGACCGATACCCTCCGTGAGTTCCTGGCCACCGGTGGATCGTGGAACCGAACGGCCGAGTCGTTGCACGTCCACCTCAACACCGTCCGCTACCGAATCAAGCGAGTCGAGGAGTTGCTGGGCCGCGATCTGAGTTCCACCTCGGACCGGCTCGATGTCTACCTCGCGCTTCAATCCATCCCTCGTTCGTCGGCCACGGGGGCCGCATAGGATCGAACGATGACTGGCTTCACCGGAATACCCTTCGCCGCCCTGGACTTCTACGAGGACCTCGAAGCCGACAACAGCAAGCTCTGGTGGAACGAGCACAAGGAGGTCTACGACACTGCGGTCAAGGGGCCGATGACGGCGTTGCTCGCGTCACTCGAACCGGAGTTCGGTACTGCCAAGGTCTTCCGCCCCTACCGTGACGTTCGCTTCTCCAAGGACAAGACCCCGTACAAGACCCACCAGGGCGGATTCGTTGCTCGCGGCGACAGTCTGGGCTTCTATGTCCAGATCGACCCCGCCGGGTTGTTCGTCGCAGGCGGCTTCTACAACTCCTCGGCCGAGGGCGTTGCCCGCTACCGCCGCACCGTCGACGACGACGTCCGCGGAGCCGAATTGGAGCGGATACTGGCGACACTGACGAAGGCCGGCTACGAGATCGGCGGCGACAAGCTCAAGACCAAGCCGCGGGGATACGAGCTCGATCACCCGCGTATCGACCTCCTGCGCCACAAGTCACTCACCGCAGGTAAGCATTTCGGCTCACCCGCCTGGCTGGAGACACCCAAGCTGCGACGAAGGTGCGCGACGCCTGGCGGGCCCTGGCACCGTTGGTGGAGTGGACTGCGGCGCTGCACACGTGAGCGGAAATTCGTAGCAGGGGTCGAAGTTCTGCTCACCTGCGCGGAGCGCTCTATCCGACGACAGAGTATGTCCGCCAGGCACTTCCGGCGTCCGGGGCATCCTCGCGCTCGACGGTTGCCTGAATCAGACCGTACGGCCGATCGTCCGCGTTGAACACCTCGAGGTTGTTCTCGATGCCGAACTTGCCCAGGTCGTAGACGAAGTGATGCTTGTTCGGAGCCGACATCGTGATCTCGGCGATGAACGGATACTTCTCCAGCACCGCCTCGCCCATGGCGTACAGAGTCTGCTGCAGAGCCAGCGATTGCAGATTGGCGAACCGTTCGATCATCGCCGCCTTCACGCCCGTGTAGACGGCGTCCCACTCGACATCGGTGGTGGTGTATCGCCACTGCGCCGTCAGCGATGTCGCCATCACCCGGTCGGTCGTGGGCTCGAGAACCGTCAGGTCGTCCTCGAGGAATCCGTGGAATTCCGAACCCGTGGACTTGAGAATCACCATCTCCTTGAAGCCGCTGATCACCCACGTCCGCTGCGCCTTACCCTTGCCCTCGACGGTCACCGCCGACGTACGGATCTCGTCACCCTTGCGGGTCCACGTGTGATCGTGCTCGACGCCGTCGATCACCGCGCGAGCCCACGCGTATTCCTCGAGTTCGATGCGGGCTCCGTCCACGGGCTCGACATCGTCGACGTAGTGGCGAGCCAGATCGAGGCCGTAGCTCTCCAGATGCAGGAGGCCCTTGGTCTTGGCGTACGCGTAGGCGGTCTGCTTCTGAGTGTCGGTGGGCAGCACGTTGGACTGATCGCCCACCAGGTGCGCGGGAGAGAAGTCGCCGCGCAGAGCGCTCGACACGTTGATGTCGTGAATCTCGTGGCGAGGCGAGTCCCGATAGATCCGCACCACGCGGTTCTCCGCCTTGCCGTACTGATTGGATCCGAGGACGATCTTGCCGGTCAGGTCGGTCATGTCAGCTCCCGCGATAGGTCGAATAAGCGAAGGGGGACAACAGCAATGGGACGTGATAGTGCGCATCGGGATCGGTGACGGTGAACGAAATGGACACCTCCGG
>NZ_BAOX01000039.1:0-25287 GCF_000813105.1 Rhodococcus sp. BS-15
CATCATGCAATCGCTGCTGCGCAATCCCCTGGCCGACCCGTTCGTGCTGGGTATCTCGTCGGGCGCATCCACCGGTGCCGTCGTCGTCGCAGTGCTCGGCGTCGGTGGCGGCGCACTGTCGCTGTCCACCGGAGCGTTCGCCGGAGCGCTGCTGTCGTTCGTGCTGGTGATGCTGCTCGCCGCAGGTGCGGGCGGCGGCAACGACCGCGTCGTACTCGCGGGAGTGGCTGGTACACAGCTGTTCTCGGCTCTGACGTCGTTCATCGTCATCTCTTCGGCCGATGCCGAACAAACCCGGGGAGTGCTGTTCTGGCTGCTCGGCTCTTTGAGCGGCGCCGACTGGACAGACGTGGCACTGTGCGGTGCTGTGGCACTGCTTGGAATGGTGGTGTGCCTGTTCAACACCTCGGCCCTCGATGCCTTCACCTTCGGGCACGACGCGGCCGCATCCCTCGGCGTTCCGGTGAAATATGTGCGAATCCTGTTGCTGGTCATCACCGCAGTGATCACCGCCGCCCTCGTCAGTGCCGCCGGAGCCATAGGATTCGTAGGCCTGGTTCTTCCGCATGCCGCCCGATTCCTCGTGGGAGCGCGCCACCGAAGACTGCTCCCGACGACGGTGGTGATGGGCGCGATCTTCATGGTCTGGGTCGACACCATCGCCCGAACGGTGTTCGCACCGCAGGAAATTCCAGTCGGAGTGGTCACGGCACTGATCGGTGTGCCGGCCTTCGCACTGATTCTCTTTCGGCTACGGAGATCTCGATGACACTGCACGCGACGGACATTCGATGGACCCGCGGTGGACACCCGATCCTCGACGGCATCAGCTTCGAGCCGGAACCCGGCGAGACCATCGGCCTGATCGGACCCAACGGCTCGGGCAAATCCTCGCTACTGCGCATTCTCGCCGGCATCGTCGCCCCCGACAGCGGCGACGTGCTGCTCGACGGAGACAACCTGCGAACATTGCGTCGACGCCGCATCGCCAGACGCGTGGCAATGGTCGACCAACACTCCGACACCGACGTCGACATCAGCGTCCGCGATGTCGTCCGCCTCGGCCGCATCCCCCATCACGGCATCCTCGGCGGCGACGCATCCGACGACGACGCCGCGATAGCGCAGGCACTCACCGACACCGCCATGGCATCGAAAGCCGGCCGACGATGGCACACCCTCTCCGGCGGCGAACGCCAACGAGTCCAGATCGCCCGCGCCCTCGCCCAACAACCCACCGAACTACTTCTCGACGAGCCGACCAATCACCTCGACATCCAACACCAACTCGACATCCTCACCCTCGTCGCAGGCCTACCCCTGAGCAGCTACATCGCCCTGCACGACCTCAACCTCGCCGCCATGTTCTGCAACCGCATCATCGTCCTGAACAACGGCGCCATCGTGGCATCGGGAACCCCGAA
The DNA here is from genome assembly GCF_000813105.1 of Rhodococcus sp. BS-15. Classification (NCBI taxonomy): domain Bacteria; kingdom Bacillati; phylum Actinomycetota; class Actinomycetes; order Mycobacteriales; family Nocardiaceae; genus Rhodococcus; species Rhodococcus sp. BS-15. Next base: position 1,425 of record NZ_BAOX01000039.1, read on the forward strand.
CGAAGTGATCACCGAACACCTGGTGCGCACGGTATACAACGTGCACGCCAGCGTGACGAATGCCGACAACTACCCACAGGTGACCTATCGCCGCCCCACCCCTTCCGACCCTGGAGTCCACTCGATGTGACATTGACCCCCGAAAAGGCCACTGAACGTCACATTGAGTACCGGCGGAACGCACAGTGTCACGCCGGGGCCGGCGGGATCTAGAGTTGCCGCAGTTTCTTCTCGAATGCGTCGATGCGAGTGGTGTCCTCGAAGAAGTCTTCCTGCGAGATGATTTTCCCCCAGCTCGTGCGGACCAGGAGCACGGTGCGATTGTTGTAGATCTGGGTGCCGTCGGCTGCGTGGGCTCGGTCGTCGAAGCGGGCGAGCAGGGTCATTCGCCAGGGTGCGCCGCCGCTGTAGATTTCGGTGATCTGGCCTTGGATACCGGCTGCGACGAGGTCCTGGAAGAATCTTTCGATGGCTGCGCGACCGCGGTGGGTGCCCGACCAGCGGCTGTCTCCCTCGGCGAACTTGAGCACAGCGTCTCGGTGGAAGGACGACAGCAGCGGTCGGTAGTTGCCGTTGTTCAGTGCTTCGATGTCTCGCTGCAGCTTGAGTGTCAGCGCTCGCATCAGCAGGAGCTTGAATGCGAAGGCCGTCGAGATGCCGGCCAGAAATCTCAGTTGCATGCCCATACGTTTGCCTACCGTTCACCGGCGTGTCAATCGAGTCGGCGGTACGTTCGGTCGATGATTCATCATGTGCAGGTCGCGTGTCCGGCGGGTGGCGAAGACCGCGAGAGGGAGTTCTACTCGGGTGCTCTCGGCTGGGAGGAGATTCCGAAGCCGCCGCTGTTGGCCGTCCGCGGCGGCTGTTGGTTTCGGGTGCCGGGCCTGGGTGGTCCCGATGGTGAGGTCCATATTGGCATCGAGGACGACTTTCGTCCGGCAGTGAAGGCGCACCCGGCTTTTGTCACCGACGTCGATGCGACCGCTGTGGCGTTGACGTCTGCCGGCTACCCGGTGAACTGGGCCGACCCCGAGGAGATCCCGGGTCGCAGACGGTTCCATACCCGTGATGGAGTGGGCAATCGCATCGAATTCGTGGCAGCTCGATAGCTGTCGAGTGTCATCGTTGCGCCAAGAGTCGACCTTCTGAATATCCGGGTCAGGTGGTTCAAGTATCGAAGACGATGCATGTGTTGAAAGACGCAGCGGTGGCGGCAGGCCGGGGCATCGTGGACGATCGACTTCATGCAGAGTTGGGATGATCGAATGGCGGAATTCTGGCGCGACGCGGACGATACAGATCCCGTTCGTATGCGGATTCAGATCGACCAATTGCTCTCCTCTGCACAGTGTTCCGATGCCCGTGGATTGTTCGAGCGAGCTTCCCTGGAAGACTTCCTGGGCGAAGAATCCGCGGCCGTCCCGCTGTACGAGGCATCGTTGTCCCACGGGCTCGATGTCGACAGGGAGAACCAGGCTCGGATTCAACTGGCGAGCTCGCTCCGCAACGTAGGCCGACAGGACGACGCGTTGCGAGTGCTCGAGGAGTTCGAGTTCTCGACCGATTACTTGTCTGCGCGAGATGCATTCGTGGCACTCGCATTGTGGGACAAGGGGGGACGGTGCGCAGGCATTGCGGAACGCACTGCACGCGGCAGATCCGGCGCTGGGGAGATACCGTCGAGCAATCGGGGCCTACGCGGCGGAGTTGTTCAACGACAGACAACCGTGAGGTCGGAACGGAACAATCGAGTCGTCGACGGCGTTCTCGGTAGAAGTTCGTGCACGCTTGTTTCGACGACCGAGGAGAAGCCATGACCGCGAGCTCTTACGATCCACATGCGCTTCTCGAGCAGAGCCGAATCGGCGTGCTCGCCACCATCAAAGCCAGCGGAATGCCGCAGCTCTCGCCGGTGACACCGTTCTACGACCTGGCAGCCGGCACCATCACCATCTCGGTCACCGACGGGCGAGCGAAAACGGCGAATCTGCGCCGAGACCCTCGTGCCGCGCTCGAAGTGACCAGCGCCGACGGCACAGCATGGGCAACGGCCGAAGGAACCGTCACCCTCACCGGCCCGGGATCGTCACCCGACAGCCCCGAAGTCGATGCTCTGGTGGACTACTTCCGCGCCGCAGCGGGTGAACACCCCGATTGGAACGAATACCGAGCAGTCATGGTCGCTGATCGACGAGTACTGATGACCATCTCGGTGACACACGTCTACGGCCAATCGATTGCCTGATCCCCCTGCCAGTCCACTCGATGTGACATTGACTGCCGAAAAGTCCACTGAACGTCACATTGACTGCGCGGAATCGCATCGGTCACGTGACCTGATAGATGTCCAGCTCCACGGAGTTCGGTAATCGCTGGCCGGACCCGATGAATATCCGCTCGCTCATCCACCGGAGTCTGTTCGCGGCGGAGGACAGTCTGGGTTGACTACGGAAGTAGATGCGATCGGCGGGCACGTCTTCTCCGCGGATCAGTGCGTCGATGTCTGCGCGGGTTCCGCTTCGGATACCGGTGTTGTGAACAGATATTCGTTCGCCCGCATCGGTCTCGAGTGCGTATCGGGCATCGAGTTCGGTAAGAGTGGCGGTCCGAAGTATCTGGTTATCGGCACCGCCGGGGAGAATGATGCCTTTCATCAAGGGGCCCTCAACGGTCCCGCCGAGAATCGGGACGAGACGGCGATGCCCATCGGATACCTGGCCCAGGTCGATCGGCTCGCCTACTGTCACGGACAGATGTGCGATGAAGGTCAGGTCCGGCTGCATGTCAGTTGGTCCTGTCGGCGAATCCGTCGGGAAGATCCGCGGGAGCCACGGCCACGATGCTCTCGTCGTCTACGCCGACGTACTCGAACAGGGTGATGGTGGCGAATTCTGGAACCACATAGATGGGGTAAGTCGGGCCCGCGTCGCGGTAGGCGCGCATTCGGTCTAGGTGATCGTTCTGAAAGAGAACAGTTTTGGTTCCGTCGAGTTCGATCCACTGCGGGAAGAAGATCGTGCCGTGCAGGCGCCGCTTGCCGGGAATGACGTTGACGACGACGGATGTCCCAGTGGGCTCGTTCCATGAGATCTTGTAGACGTCGTCGTCGAGTTGGACCAGATCGACTTGCTGGTCCTTGACCCATCGGCCACCGACCATGCCGGTGTGGATGCGGTAGTCGATCGTCGTGGCGTTTTTGACGTACATCTCGTACTGCCACTTGTTCGCGTACGTGTAGATGAATCGGTGGCCGACGATGCCGCTGAGGTCCTGATTCGGGACCGGATTCTGTACCGAGGTGTCTGTATTCATAAGGCCATTTTGTCACAAAACTATGTTTGCGGCAAAACTACATGTGAGATCATCGAACGATGCACTCCTCCGCGATCGAACTCGGGCGACAACTGGGGCCGCTGCGACGCTCGTTGCTCCGTGCGACCCGCGAGGCCGCGGACTTGCCGGACCTCCCGGACTCGCACGTCGAAGTGATGAGGGCCCTAGCCGATAAGCCGTCGATGAGCCCCGGAGTCCTCGCCGCACATCTCAACCTCGCCCGTTCCACCGTCAGTAACCTGATCAAGGCAATGGTCGACGCGGGTCTCGTCGAACGATCGATCTCGTCGAACGACCTCCGGGGAGCCAACCTGACGGCGTCGCCGAAGGCCCTCCGTCTCCTCAACGAATACGACGCAGTCAGCTCGCAGGTGCTATCGGACGCACTCGACGAGCTGACCGAGGACAGCCGTCGAGCACTCTCTGCGGCAATCCCTGCTTTGACCGACATCACGGAAATCCTCTCTCGCCGATCGTCCTGAGCTCTCGGCTCGGTCAACCGAAAGTCCACTCGATGTGACATTGACTGCCGAAAAGTCCACTGAATGTCACATCGAGTACCCGCGAGGGACTCCGTAGTTGGAGTCAGGCAACAGTGGTCATGTCGCGCACCAATCGAGGTGTGCGCAGCTGACGAACAGTCGAAAACCAACTGCGTGCGGGATAAGAAAGTCTGACGACGAAGTAGTTGACGAACTCGATGACTCCGAGGAGCCACACCGCAACGACAGCGAGAGCCGCACCGATCCCGGCGGGAAACCATACGACGATGCCCACCAACCCGCCAGCCAGCAACGCGACGTCGACGATTCGACATACCCGGTACACCCCGCGGAGGAAGACGGGCATCGGGTGGTGTTCTACCCAGGAACGCGCCAGCAGCCAGTAGATACCCGCTTGTACGAGCACGATCAGCAATGGGACAAGGGCGGACCACAACGCGAGACGGTCCTGCTGGTCGTCGAGCCTCGGTATCGCCATGGTGAGGGCGACCGCCAGGAAGACAGCTGCTGCGGCAAGCTCGCCGAGCCCCAGCGACAGATATCGCCGACGCAGCGCCTCGCGTCGACCGGCCAACATGCCGTCAGACTACCGAGCACGGCGGCCGAGACCGATCGGCCGTGCGCTGGTCTCCCTCCGGCAGTCCACTCGATGTGACATTGACCCCCAAAAAGGCCACTGAATGTCACATTGAGTGGCCATGGAAGGCGGGGCGGGGAGGGGAAGGAGTGAGGGACGGCTATCGAGTTCGTTGGACTGGAATCCAGAGTTCTCCCGCTCCCGAGGTCCAGTCGGGGGAGGCTTCGGTGACGGTCAGGATTTCCGGCCCCGGGATCACTTCGTAGGGGTTGGAGGGGAACCATTCGCTGAAGGCGTCGGCCCAGAGTTGTTGGAGTGCGGGGGCGAGTGCGGTGTCGCTGCTCGTCTCGAACACCGCCCATGTCGATGCGGCCACGGCGAGGGTGTCCCAGTCGGATGTTCCAGCCAAAGTGCTTGCAACTGCGAAGTAGTAGTCGAAGAGGCTGCCGTCTTCGCGTTCGGGCTCGAAGCCGTCGCTGACGAAGAGGATGTCGGGGAGTTCGGGCAGGTCGGCGAGTTCGCGCAACTTTTCGCCGGTTCCGGGGGCGAGGCTTCGGTGGAATTCGGTCATGGCGGTGTTCTCGCCGTGAAACCGGAGTGGGATTCGGGTGGTTCTGCCGACGATGTGGAATGCGGGCAGGTCGGTGATGCGGTATCGCATGGTGCTTCGTCCTTCTATGGTCAGGTGAAATGTCACTGCTTGTCTGGAACTGAGGATGGCTCCGGGTCGGCGTGCTCGAGATGGTGTGATGCCGTGGAGGTCTCGGAAGGCGCGGGTGAATGCGTCTGCGGTGTACCCGTATTTGCTCGCAACGTCGAGTACGCCCTGTCCGTCGAGAATGTCGGCTGCTGCCAGTGTCATTCGGCGTTGTCGGATGTAGTGCGACAGCGGTAGTCCAGCCAGTGCCGAGAACACGCGTCGGAAGTGGTACTCCGATGTGAGGGTGATCCGGGCGAGCTCGCTCGGATCGATCTCGCGGCCGAGATTGTTCTCGATGTAGTCGAGTGCTGCGTTCCATCGTTCGAGCATGTGCCGGTGACCTTCCTTTGTTCTGCCCGAAACGATAGGAGCACTGCACCGATGGAGTCTCGACTTTGCGTGCCGCGAAAGGTCGGATTCAGATCGTGCGTAGGTGCCGCTGCTTCCGATGAGAACGGAAACGGCCGAGTTCGTCCAGCGCAGACCGAGATTGCGCATCGGCAGGCCGGTAGACGATCAACCGCAGGTCCGGGTCGCCGAGTGGCGTGAGAACATCGAATGTCACGGTCACCGGTCCAACGAGCGGATGATGCATGGGTTTGTCTCCCCGGCTGCGCACCGACACTTCTCGGGACTGCCAATAGCGGGAGAATTCTGCGCTGCCTCGCTCGAGTTCGTCGATCAAGGCCGCGAGTTCGGCGTCGTGTGAATGGTTCACCCAGGCGGCACGCAGGTCGGCAACTGCACCGCGGACCACATCGTCGCGCGCATCGTAGAAGCCGTCGAACCGGCTGTCCAGGAAACACATTCGTAGAACATTCCGCTCCGACGCCGGACGTTCGTCGATGTCGAGAAGCAGCGCGGCCATGGTCTCGTTCACGGCGAGGATGTCGAGTCGGTGGTTGAGCACCATCGCCGGCAGCGGACCGATGTCGTCGATCAACGCTCCGATGCCGGCGGGCACCTGCTGGGTGGCGGGTCGCTCGGGTGCGCGATGACCTGCGAGGGTGAACAGGTAGCCGGTCTGATCAGCGGACAGTTTCAGTGCGTTCGACAGTGACTGCACCACCTGGCGGATGGCCGAACATCACGTGCCTGCTCGAGCCGTACGAGATAGTCGACGCTCACACCGGCCAGCGTTGCGACCTCCTCACGTCTCAGACCGGGCGTGCGTGACGCTCCTATCCGAGGTGGCAGGCCGACGTCCGACGGCGCGAGCGCCTCGCGTCGGGCACGCAGAAATGCGGCCAGCTCGTGCCGACCTCGCTGCGGTGGCGTCGTATTCACTCATCCAGGGTAGGCCAGTTCAGCGTGATCAGCCTGGTATCGCTCGTCCCAGGAAGAACACATCCTTCCCGCGGCTCTATGCATCTGTGACCGTGATCGAGGTAGACGAATCGAGGAGGGGGACAGGACATGACGCGCATGGACGACTATCGATTGCTCGGACGCTCGGGACTGCGGGTATCACCATTGTCGTTGGGAACCATGACATTCGGCGACGCCTGGGGGTGGGGTGCCGACGAGAAGGACTCGAAACGCATCTTCGACGCGTATCTCGATGCCGGGGGCAACATGGTCGATACCGCCAACATCTACACCGACGGCCAATCGGAACGGTATCTCGGCGAGTTTCTCCGTGGCCGACGTGACTCGGTCGTCGTCGCGACCAAGTATGCGGCGACGCGTGAACCTTCGGATCCCAATGCCGGCGGGGGCGGCAGAAAGAGTCTTCGTGGATCCGTCGAGGCGAGTCTGAAGAATCTCGGGACGGACTACATCGATCTGCTGTACCTGCACGCGTGGGACGGTGTGACTCCGAGCGACGAGGTCATTTCTTCGCTCGGCGAGCTGGTCCGATCGGGAAAGGTTCTCTATCTGGGCATTTCGGATACGCCAGCGTGGCAGGTCGCGCGCATGCAGACCATTGCCGACATGAGGGGCCGGCCGTCGTTCGCGGCCCTTCAAGTGGAATACAGCCTGATCGAAAGAACCACCGAACGTGAATTGCTGCCCATGGCAGCAGATCTTGGGCTCGGCGTGGTTCCCTGGGCACCGCTCGGCGGCGGAGTGCTGACCGGAAAGTACACCGCTGCGGACCTCGCGACTCCGGGTTCCGATGCGCCGGCCGGAACTCGACGTGATCATGCGAAGGCGAACGGGACGCTGACCACGCGGGGGCTCGCAATCGCGGACGCCGTCGTCGAGGTCGCTCGCCAACTCGGCGTGACTCCTGCTCAGGTGGCTCTGGCGTGGACGCTTCGGCATCCGTCCGTCGTCAGCTCGTTGATCGGTGCGCGCACTCCGGAACAGTTGCAGCAGAACATCTCTGCCCTCGATGTGACCTTCGACGAATCCCACCTCGACACACTGCACGAAGCCAGCGATATCGACCTCGGGTTCCCGCACGAGTTCCTGATGAGACCCATGGTGCGCGGCGTCACCACCGGCCGTTCCACGGTTCGGCCCCGTCCCATCAGGACCTGGTGAACCGTAGAATCGCTACTTCGGAGGACATCGAAAGATCATGGGATCACCGTCGTCGACGAGGGTGAATCCGGCACGCTCGAGCACCCGACGTGAGGCACTGTTCGCCGGATACACCTGCGCGGCCATCGGGGGACCATACGTGTGATCCTGCGCAAGGTCGAGCAGTTCGCCGGCGTAGCCACGACCCCATTCGGCCGGATGCACCCAGTACCCGACCTCGATGTGGTCCGAACGTCGAATCAGACTGAGCAAGCCGACTGGATGTCGATCCTCGTCGGTGCCGATGAACCACCTGGGCATGTCCGGCGCTCGGATGTTCTCAGGGTTCAGGGCACGTAGAAACCGTCCATCGAAATAGCATCTACTCCAGGGTTTTCCATCGCCGACCCATCGAACGACATCGGGGTCAGAAGCCATCGAGAAGAGGAAGTCGGCGTCGGACGGGACAGCAGGGCGCAGCTGTAGCCGCGTCACAACTCGTGGAGCTGGGAAGTCATCTCCCCACCCACATCCCCGGTGTTGACGGTGCCCGATCGCTCGAACAGTAGAGCGGAGACTTCTTCGACGGCTTTGGGGCAGTGTTCGACGCCCGCTGGGACCACGTACACGTCTCCGGGGCCGAGAACGACATCGCGGTCGCGAAGCTGGATGGTGAGTTCTCCGCTGTGGACGAAGAACATCTCGTCGGTGTCGGGGTGTGTGTGCCAAACGAATTCCCCGAGCAACTTGACGACTTTGACGTCATAGTCGTTGACGCTGACGAGTCGATGAGGCTGCCAGGGCTTCTCGATCGCATTCAGCGCGTCGGCGACCTTGCGTACCGCGTCGTCCTTGCGCATATTCACAGGTTCTGCCTTTCATCGTCAGCTGATCGACTGTCACGAGGAACTCTACCGTCGATCAGCTCGGATGAAGGGCCGATGTGAACAGCTCGATAGACTCTGTCGCGCAGTAGATTTGCCTCACCGTCGGTCATCGTGCGACCGATCGGCCGCAGCGTCATGCGGATCGACGCATTGACTTGGTCGGCATCGAGGCCGACTCGGACGCGGGCGGCATCGGGCAGATCGTCATAGTGTGTGATGGAGAGTAGCTCCACGGATTCGAGTAGTTCGCCGTCGACGCTCCGGTGAACCACGACGGAAATGTCGCGGCGGATGGTCGACACCGGGCGCCACGGTTCGAGGTCGAGCAGCTGTTCTCGAATACGCGGATCTTCAGTGCGGAGAAGTCGGATGTCGTCCAGCCCTTTGTGCAGCATCAACGCGCGGTCCAACCCCATTCCGAGTGCGAGGCCGGACCACCGATCCGGGTTGAGGTCACTGCGCTGCAACAACTCTGACGAGATCAAGCCGCATTCGGCGAGCTCCATCCAGGCGTCGCCCACGCGCACGTCGATCTGGTAGCCACCCCGGGTGTACGGATGGTCCGCCTGCACTGCCCTCCACTGGGCGTCCGGCAGGACCGAACGGACAACGGACTCGATCATCGCCATCAGATCCACGTCGGTGACGCCCGGACGGGACACCACGCGCCACAGATCGACTTGATGAGGCGCACCGACGTGCATGCGGTCGATGGCGTCGCGTCGATATACGAGGCCGGGCAGAACGAGAAGCCGATCGACGTCCGATGCGTCGTCCATCTGCTCGAGTATCCATGGGATGTATGCGGATGTGTGACTGCGCAGCATCACGTCGGGACCGATGTAGCGCGAGTACCGTCGGTCACGGGTGACGGCATCGGCGTCGAAGCCTAGCTTGTCGTAGTTGTCCTGCACGGGTACGACGGCACTGAGCCGTAGAACCTCGGTGTCCGTGTTCCACGTGCGTGTGAGATTCTCGACCACAGCGGTCAACAAGAGTTGCATCGCGTGTGCGCCCTGGTTCGGATCGGTCAGGTCGCGTATCGAGAGATCCTGAATCAGTTGGGAATTGGAGATATAGCTGGTCATGTGAGGGTCCTTTGCCGATCGACGGATGGGATTTCCTCGACCGAGTCGGACGTCCGGACTTCAGCTGTGCACTGGGCTGCCCTGACGACCGACACACGGTCGTGGGCAGATAAAGGGCAGTAGGCTGCTCATGATCTGGAGACGGTATCGGCACGAACAGTCGTCCGCCATCGAATTTCGCAAGGAGGCCCGGCCACATGAATCTCGCCGACTACGACGTCCTGAGCTTCGATTGCTACGGAACGCTGATCGATTGGGAAGCCGGCATTCTCGAGGTGCTCAGGCCATGGGCGCAGCAGGCCGGTTCGCCGTTGTCCGATGACGAGCTTCTCGAGCTGCACGGCGTCAACGAAGCTCAGGCGCAGCGGGATTCGCCCTCTGCGCTGTACCCTCGGATACTCGCCGACGCCTTCACACGGACCGGTGGCGAGTTGGGAATATCTGTCTCGGCCGAATGGGCGGACAGGCTCGGGGCGTCCGTTCCGGACTGGCCGGCATTCGAGGACTCGGCCGACGCGTTGTCGTCCCTCGGCGAGAGCTACAAGCTCGTCATCCTGTCCAATGTGCATCGCGACGGCTTCGCAGGTAGCAACCGCCGGCTCGGCGTGCAGTTCGATGCCATCGTCACCGCCGAGGACGTCAAGGCCTACAAACCGGCCGACAACCACTTCGACGCGCTCGACGGAGTCCTCGAGACGTTGGGCGTTCCACGGTCACGACTACTCCATGTTGCGCAGAGCCTGTTCCACGACCACGTGCCGGCGAAACGGCACGGCATCGCTTCGGTGTGGATCGATCGGCGGCACGATCGCCCCGGATGGGGAGCAACGCCGGAGCCGTCCGAGGAATACAGTGTCGACTTCGAGTTCCCGAGCATGGCCGCATTCGCAGCAGCGGCCCGCGAGGCTCGTTCGGATGCGTAAGGTCTCCACACTGATCGGCTTCCCACTGGAGCGCATCGAGTCTATCGGCAGAGCACCGCGTCGAGTGAAGTACGCGTTCGTCGCCGGCAGTCGACAGTACTCGGTGGCCCTGGGCCGCGGACGAAACCCTGACTTCAGGGTTGTTGTCCGCGAACTGAATTCGAGCGTGAACGGAGCAGAATCAGCACGCCGAGACCCGCCAGTACGACGAGTTGTCCCAATACAACCGGCGCGGGAAGGAGCAGCAGATCCCAACCCGACGCCGATGGCCGCGTCGACCATATGACGACGGCGACTACTCCGACGGTGGTTGCGAGGTGGCCGATGGCCATGAGTACGAAGGGAAGCTTCCGGGTCGAAGAACGAACCAGCATGCCGAGACCGACCAGAGCACCGAGAATCGACGTGACGATGGCGATCACGGCCGGTAGGACGACCATGATCTCGAAAAGCGGCCCGGTCTCGATGATTCCGATCGTCGCCAGCTGCGCGGCGGCGTACAAGGCGATCGACGCCGAGCAGGCGACCGAGATGGTCGAGATACCAACGAGTGCTCGCACAGCCGACAGTCTCACACGCGAGGGCGGAGGCGACCCGACGCGCCTGATCGTCACCAATGCCAGGCGTCGCCTCCGACGTTCCGGATTGTTCGTTGCAGGACTTCGATGGTGGTCACGAAGTCTGCCGCACTGATGCCGTTCATTCGCTCCTCCTGCAGCATGTTCTGGAGATCGGCTGCGCGCCGGAAAGTGTCACGACCGTCCGGGGTGAACTTCAGACGCGAATTCGATTCCACGATCCAATCTTTGGAACGCGCGGAGTCGATGGCATCGACAATTGCTTCCGGGGTGTCGTTGTGCCCGATCTTCTCGATCGTCTCGGCGCGATCGGCTCCCGCGGGATGCAGTGAGATCTGGTGTAGTAGCCACCATTCGGGTTGTGTGACGCCGATTTCGTGGAGCGCACCGCGGGTCCGGGTTCGAATGGCTTCCCCGGCTCGCGCGGTCCAGAACCCGATCGGCTGAAGCTCGGGCGGTTGCATCGGTCTGCTCGTTGTCATGAAGTAGACCCTAAAACCTGAACCGAGCTTCAGGTCAAGAGCGAGTCAGGATCAGCGCCACTGCCACCAACGCTGCACTGACGGCGAGTGGTCCAACCGTGCCGAGGGTGGAGCCGTATGCCCATCCGCCGAGGGCCGGGCCTGCGGCCGCACCGACATTCAGGCTCGCTGTTGCGAATGAGCCCGACATGGTCGGTGCGTGGACTGCTGTGCGCATCACCTGACCGACCAGGGTGCTTCCTAGGGCGAACGACAAACCGCCTTGAACGAACGCAAGCAGTAGAACAGCCGTCGGCAACTGCGCCAGGAGACCGAAGCAGCACCAGCCGCCGAGAAGTGCCAGGCCGCCGACCGAGACGATCCGGGAAGCGTATCGGTCCGCGTACTTCCCAGCGGCCCACACTCCGCACAGAGCGCCGGCTCCGAAAAGTGCAAGCACCAGGGGAACCGATGCCGGACGCAGTTCTGTGCGTTCGGTGACGATCGGAGCCAGGTAAGTGAACGAACAGAATGTGGCACCGTTGATCAGAGCACAGAGAGCGAGGACGCGGATCAGCGAACGGTTCCGCAAGGCAGTGCATTCGGTTGTCAGCGAGATGTCTGCTCGATGGGTCCTGCGGTCAGGTGCGGCGATGGCCACGGCGATCAATGCGGGTGCCGAGAGCAACGCTATTGCCCACAGAGCCGCGCGCCAGTCGAGAAGTGTTCCGACCAACGTGCCGGCCGGTACGCCGAGAACCAGTGCGAGTGTTGTGCCGGCGAGGATCATTGCGACTGCCCGCGAGATCCGGTCGGGTGTCACCAACGCCGTGACCGTCGCCAAGGTGACCGCAAGGAAGCCCGCGTTGGCGAATGCTGCGACGATCCGGGAAACGAACAGGACCGCGTAACTTGTTGTCGTTGCACCGATCACGTGCATGGCAATGAAGACAACCAAGAAGGCAGTCAAGGCGAGACGGGTGGTAGGCGTCGTGTAGCAACAGCATCGTGGGGGCACCGACGACCATGCCGACAGCGAAGGCCGATGTCAGCAACCCCGCTGAGGCACAGTGGTGTCGAGGTCGGCGGCGATGTCGGGTAGCAGCCCGGCCAGCAGGAACTCGGAAGTCCCCTGGGCGAAAACTGCGGTGGCAAGCAAGAATACGAGCGGTGGCATGAATGTGCTCCGAATGTGCGACGGGTCCTGGACAGTTGGACCGGCACACGGGTGCTCACCGAGTGGTTCGTAGTCGAGCGCGTCTGGCTTCTCGAGCTACCGGGGTGCCGGTAGCTCTGATCTGGATGCCTCGGGCGAACTCACCGACACACCGTAACGCGAGTTCTCCTCCGATGCCACCGAGTTCCCTTCGGATCTCGTGGGTAGAGTCCCGACCGTGGACAGCCCATCGGGGAAGAAGCTGGTCGCCGTGCTCGCCGCTGTCGGTGCCTCGACAGGCGCTGCCGCAGCGGTGGTCTGGCATGTCGCCGTAGCCGATCCGCAGGAGCTGGGCGTGACCAACATTCGGCCGAGTTGGTTCCCGATGACGCTCTATCTCGTCGCAGCGGGACTGGCGGTGGGTCTGGTGGTGGCCTCGTTTCTGGTCGATTCGGGTCTGCGCATCGTCCAGGATCGTCAGCGCAGCCGATTCCACCTGTTCGCATTGTTGATCGTCGTGGGTGCGGCACTGGGAGCGGGCAGTGCACTCGCCTGGACGCATTGGCCACCGCAACCAACCGAAGCCGCGTCGAATTGGTCGTGGGAGCATCCGTTGAGTATCGAGATCAACTCGCCTCCTGCAGCTGACTTCGGCTGGACGTCGATTGGTAGTTCAGTGTCGGACACATACGTCTCGGACACGTCGTACATCACACGAGTTGACGAAGCATCGTCTTTCACCCCCACCATCGGCGATCCGTGGTTGGTGTTTCCGGTCGGCGGTGTGCTTGTTGCTGCGTTGGCGGCATTCACTCTGTCGCTGAGGGATTTTCGACTGGTCGTCGTGTCTCGTTCCGAGTCCGATTGAATCGGGGGTGTAACGAGATCGTCGAGCGAACCGACCACCTGGTGTGACCACATCGAAGCGTCTTCGTCGCCTGGCCTTCATATCGACTGCTCTTGTCGCGACCGCGTGTTGGGCTGCTCCAGCGGCGTCGGCGGAGGTCGTGAGCCTCGATATCCTGCCCGGGCTCAGTTCCGGTCCCACAACGCAGTTCGGGGTGGGGTGCACATATCTCGTCGTGGCTCGGACCGACACACTGAGCGGCCCGCGGGTCGATATCCAGGACTACACGAACGAGTCGGTCATGTTCCCCGAGGAACTGGCGTGGAACGTCGATCCGTACTTCAGCACGCCGGTAGTTCTCGGCCACAAATTCACGCTGTGGACCCCGACTGCACCGGGCGAGCACTCGTTGGTGGCCTACGAAACGTCAGCGGGCGGCCCGATTCGCACTGTCACCGTCAACCCGGCCACTCCGCTCGGACCGGGCTGCATCGTCGCGCCCTGAGGCGCTACTCGTCAGTGCGTAGTTCGTCGACCAGTGCGAACAGTCGTCCCAGGTAGTCGCTGTGGAAAACCTCCGTCGCACGGATTTTGGCGTCTCCGTCGAGACCGAATTGAAGGTTGACGAGTTCGACCCCGATGGCGACGCGTCGAGCATCGAGATCTTCCAGCTCGGCGGCGAGTGCGTCGACCTTGGCAACCGGAGACAGTTCGTCAGTCATCCCAGAATCGTAGAGGTCAGCCGACGGCCGCGAGGAACTCGCTGTAGAACAACCCCAGCCCCAGTGCCGACGCGATGGCAGCGAACAACCACAGTCGGATGATGACCGTTGTTTCCGCCCAGCCTGCCAGCTCGAAATGGTGGTGGATCGGTGCCATTCGGAACGGCCGCTTGCCCGTGCTCTTGAACGACGCGACCTGGATGACGACGGACGCAACTTCGGCCACGAACAGGGCTCCGAAGACGAGGGCGATCAGCTCGGTCTTGCTGACGATCGACAGGCCTGCGAGCAGTCCGCCGAGGGCGAGGGAGCCGGTGTCGCCCATGAAGATCTTGGCCGGAGCGGCGTTCCACCAGAGGAATCCGATGCAGGCACCGGCGGCCGCGGCGCAGACGACGGCGAGGTCGAGTGGATCGCGCACCTGGTAGCACCCGGCGACGGAGTTGGTGGCGCAGGATTGCCGGTACTGCCAGAACGTCATCACCGTGTACGCGCCGAGGACGAGTGTCATCGAGCCCGCCGCCAACCCGTCGAGACCGTCGGTGAGGTTGACCGCGTTGGACCACGCGACGACGAGGAAGACACAGAACAGCACGAAGACGATCGGGGCCATGGTGAAGAACGTGGATTGGCGCACCAGCGACAGTTCGACATTGCCCGGCGTCAGCCCGTTCCCATTGCGGAACTGCAGCGCCAGCACGGCGAAGATGACCGCTGCACTGATCTGCCCGACGTATTTGCCGGTGGCCTTGAGTCCGAGGCTTCGCTTCATGCGGAGCTTGATGTAGTCGTCGAGGAATCCGACGACGCCGAGTGCCGTCGCGAGAGCGAGTATCAACAACGCCGAAGCCGACGGTCCATCGCCGCCCATCGTGACCAGGTGGGAGCCGAGGTAACCGGCCCACAGGCCGACGATGATCGCGACGCCGCCCATCGTCGGCGTTCCTCGCTTGGCGTGGTGACTTGCCGGACCTTCGACGCGGATCTCCTGGCCGAAGCCCTGCCGGGTGAACAGCGCGATGAGAAATGGAGTCAACAGAATCGAGACCGCCAACGCGATTCCACCGGCGACGAGAATGTTGATCATGCGTTGAAGCCCACTCTTCCTCTGTGCTGCTGTTCCTCACCGAGATGCTCCTCGAGCACCGCGGGATACTGTGCCAAACGAATCGGTAAAAGTCGCATTGCGTGACGAAGGCGTTACTCAGGTTGGTACGCGCTCGGCGGCATTCCGACCAATTCGGTGAACTCCCGAGTGAAGTGAGCCTGGTCGAACCAGCCGTATCGGGCGGCCAGGTCTGCCAGCGGACCCGAGTAGCCGTTGTCCAGCTCGCTGAGGGCGTCGTGAATCCGATAGCGCCCGAGTACCCATTTGGGCGTCGCTCCGACATAGCGCTCGAACAGCCGTTGCAGTCGACGAGTGCCGATGTCGCACCGCTGTTCCACCTGTGCGACGCGAACCAGCGTCCGGTCGCGCAGCATCGTCGCGATGATGCCCAGGACGGTCTCGTACTCCGGTTCCACGTCACGGGCATAGGGCGCGAGAGCCGAGTCGACGACGGTTCGGCAGTGGTCGGCATCGAGATGTCCACCCAGCTCGGCCAGTGCAGCGACGGTCTCGGACCGGAACGGGGTCGGTGGCGCGACCGAGACGTCTCGCAGGGTTCTTGCCACGGTTCCGGTGAAACTCGCGTAGCCGCCGGGCCGGAACTTGACGCCGAAGACCCACCCGGACTCGGCGAGAACGACGTCGAAACGGCGCGTGAGCACCCCCGTCACGACGACCGGCTCGACGACGCCCTCGCGGGTCCAACCGTGTTCGACGCTCAACGTGCAGGCCGGGTGGGGGAGCGTCGAGCTGCTGTGAGACGTGCCCGACGGCAGAGTCCACTGCAGCTGCCAGTAGTTCTCGACCCACGGTTCCAGGGATGTGGCACACGGCAGCCGTCGAAGGTCGACGAATTTCGCCAGCTTGTCGGGCCGCAGGACACCGGACTGGGTGGTTGTCGCGCTTTTCCTATCCGGCACGCGCGTCAGTGTAGGAGTCTGGTCCGACACAAGGAGGAGAACATCATGACCGAGACACCCGTTGCCACCCTGAAGATGGTCACCCTGGATTGCGCAGATCCCGAGGTCAGCTCCGCGTTCTGGTCGTCGCTGTTGGGTTGGAGCGTCGTCCATGCGGAGAAGGACTACGCGATGCTGCAAGGGCCGAGCAGTGCGCTCGGATTCGGTCGCATCGACGACTATCGGCCTCCGGCCTGGCCCAATGCCAACGGCAGCAAGCAGTTTCACTTCGATCTTGCGGTCGAGGATCTCGACGCCGCGGCGAGTGCGGCAGTGAATCTGGGTGCGACGCTGCCCGAGGACCAGCCGGGTGAGACATGGCGGGTGTTGCTCGACCCGTCAGGGCATCCCTTCTGTCTGACGAATGCCGCGAACTGGGGCTGACAGGTCTAACCTTCTTCCCGTGAACCCTCGCCTCGCAGGAATCGAAATCATTGTCGCCGACATGGCCGCAGCTCTGGCGTTCTACCGTGTTCTGGGACTGGACATTCCGGCCACTGCCGATGTCGAGCAACATGTGGAAGTGGACCTCGGCGGCGTTCGCTTGTTGTTCGACCTGCCGTCGACCATCACCTCGTTCGATCCGACGTGGACGCCGCCCAGCGGGGGCCACCGCGTTGCGCTCGCCTTCGACTGCGGTACCCCCGACGGGGTGGACGCCGCATGGGCAGCGGTGACCGCGGCTGGGTACACCGGTCACCTGCAGCCCTGGGATGCGTTCTGGGGACAGCGTTATGCCGTCGTGCACGACCCCGACGGCACCACCGTCGATCTGTACGCGAACGTCTGAGGCGTCAGCTCTCGGTTTCTTCACCTCTCGGCCCGCCGGCGAGTTCGACAGCGACGTCGAGGTGGCCGAGGTGTCGGGCGTATTCCTGGAGTACATGGAAGCAGATCCAACTCAGAGTCGGCCTTTCATCGGTGAATCGCCCACCGAGAGTGGCCAATTCGTCCATCCGGTGTGAGCTCAGTACCTCTTCGGTGAGGCGGGCACCGTCCTCGAGTCTGCGCAGCAGGGTCTCGGCGTCCGCATCGGAGGGCACATGCCACGACCCGTCCTTCTGGTCACCGAACGGTGCGTCGACTGCGCGGGCGAGGAATCCCCAGACGAACCAGCGCTGCTCCATGTGCACCAGGTGGGTGAGCATCTGCAGTGGGGTCCACTCGGACGGCACTGTCGTGGAGTTCAGGGCATCCTCGCTCAGCGCAGTGATTCGCCGAACCAACTCGCCGCGATAGAAGCGTAGGTACTCGCGAAACAGGTCAGCGGGATCGGAGAGGGCGGAGTTCGGTTCGGGAAAGACGGTCAGCTTGGCCATGGTCTCAATCGTTCTTGCGCTGCTCGCGGGCAATGCGGCGCTGTTCCTCGGCACGCGCGCGGCAACGGCGTAGGAATTCCTCGTCGCTCTCCTGCGATTGGGCAACGGCGCGTCCGGGTCTGGCGTCGTACTCGGGGTAGGCCGACGCGGTCCGGGATGCGCCGCTGCCACCCCAGATGCCGCCGTTCTCGGGCCGGCCGACGAGGAGCCACGCAAGAGACCCGGCGAGCGGCAGAACGATGACGAGCAGCAGCCAGACGATCTTCGGGAGGTGGCGAATTCCCGAGTCGTCGGCGGTGATGACGTCGATCAAGCAGAAGATCGACAGCAGCATGATCAGCAAGCCGAGGTACGGCACGGAAATCCTCCAGGGTTGTCAGACCGTGCGGTCGGTCTTTCGCGACTATCAGATCACTCGTTGTACTGCGGATCAAGTGCTCCGGACGTCAATGTCGTGGTTCAGCCGAAAACCAGCAGAGCAGCCAGGGTCAGCATCATCACTCCGATACCGAGGTCGAGTACTCGCCACGCCGACGGCCTCGCGAACAGCGGACTGAGCACCCGCGATCCGTATCCCAGGGCGGTGAACCACAGCACGCTGCCCAGCATCGCGCCGGCGGCGAACCACCACCGCAGGTCCCCCCGGCTGACGGTTTCCGATCGACCCGAGAAACACCACGGTGTCGAGGTAGACGTGAGGGTTGAGCCAGGTCAGAGCCAGGCACGTGGCGACGGCTGCGATCAGAGAACCCGTTCCCTCCACCTGAGAGGTCATCGCACCCGGCGTTCGGGCGCGGTTCAACGCCAGCAGACCGTAGACGAGGAGAAACAGAGCACCGAGGACGGTCACGACCCGCAGGGCGACGGGAAACCGGTCCACGAGAACGCCGATTCCTGCCACCCCGGCCAGGATGAGCACCGCGTCGGACAGCGCGCACACTGCCACCACGGGCAGTACGTGGGCGCGTTGTAGGCCCTTACGCAGTACGAATGCGTTCTGCGCTCCGATGGCGACGATGAGGGAGAGTCCGACGCCCAGTCCGGTGAGGGTCGATTGTGCGGCGGCAAGGGAGGTCATGACGGCAACGCTAGGAACAAGTTGGGATTAGGTCCAGCGAATGTATTTCAGGAACAATTAGCGTAGCTTCATCTAATGGAGATCGAGCAGCTCAGGGCCTGCGGGCCGTGGTCGACGGCGGGACCTTCGAGGCCGCGGCTCGCGCGCTGTACGTGACGCCGTCGGCGGTGAGTCAGCGCATCAAGTCCTTGGAGCAGTCGCTCGGCCGGACTCTGGTCCAGCGGAGCAAGCCGGTGGTGGCAACCCAATCGGGTGTCGCAGTGCTGCGTTTGGCGCGCCAGATCGACACTCTCACCGAGCAGACTCGGGCAGAACTGAGTGACGACGGTGTCGCTGCGCCCATTTCGATTGCCGTCAATGCGGATTCGATGGCGACCTGGGTATTGCCCGCGCTCGCTCCACTGGCGTCCCAGATGACCTTCGATCTGCATCGACAGGATCAGGACCGGACCGCGCAATTGCTGCACGACGGGATCGTCTCCGCTGCAATAACATCGGTGGCCGACCCGGTTCGCGGCTGCACCGTTCGACGCCTCGGTGCGATGCGCTACCGGCCGTCGGCCACCCCCGAGTTCATCGAACGGTGGTTCGCCGCGGGGGTGACCGCAGAGGCCTTGCGTTCCGCGCCGGTGGTGGTCTTCGATTCCGACGACCGGTTGCAGGACAACTACTTACAGCGATTCGATGTCGAACCACATGAGCCCCCGAGGCATCTGGTGCCGGCGTCCGCGGACTACGCGCGGGCCGTCGACCTGGGATTCGGCTGGGGCATGATTCCCGATCTGCAGGCCCGCGACTCGCTGAAGTGCTTCGACGACAACGGAATCGACGACGTGTTGCTGTACTGGCAGCAATGGTCGCTGTCGTCTGCTGCACTCCAGCGAGCGGCCGACGCCGTGGCAGTGGGCGCCGAGCGAATGCTGTTGTAGTTCACGCGGGGCTGTCGTTCGGGACGATCTCGGGCAGTCCGTCGCCGACCGGATCGAGAACGGCCGCCGATCGGGCACCCCACCGCTCGTGAGCCGACTGCCGCGACATTCCGACGGCCATCCCGATCGTCGCCCACGTTGCGCCCTGAACACGGAGCACCACAACGGTTTCGATGCCGTCCAGGCCCGCTGCCAGTTGCACGCGCAGGCTCAGTAGATGCCACGCGATACTCCGTCGTGCGGGCAGATCGGTCGATTGCTCGGCCTCCCATTCCGGTGTGCCCGGCAGCGGGCCGGTGCCGATGATCTCGTCTGCGATGCTCCCGGCCTCGGTGGCTGCTGCCGTCACGACGGCCCGCGTTGCAGCGGTGATATCTGCCTCGGTTGCGAGGGTGATGGGATCCATGGACTACCTCCTGTGTCAGGAAAAGCCTGACAGCAGAAGGACGTGTTGTCAAGAATTGCCTGACACGGGATTGTGGAGGGGCCGATAATCGCTGTACCCGGCCAGTTTCCGTTGCTATTTTTTGCCGATGACCATTCGCTATCACGTGACCTCGGTGCTCAACCGTGAGTCGATTCGGCGGCACGGACTCGACTGGCGTCGAATGGGTGCCGCTCGCGGTATTGCCGGTAGCCACCAGCCCGAGCAGGAAGGTTGCTTTCTGGCCGCCGATGCGTGGGAACGTGATTGGTTCGTGGGCATGAACAACACAGGTGGACCGGTCGATGTCTGGGAGGTCAGCGGAGTCGAAGACGGTGATCTCGTGCAGTCGCCGGAGAACTTCTACTTCCGTCCAGGCATCATCCCGACGTCACAGATTCGATTGGCGCACAAGGATATCGAGCCCGAGCGCTAGAGCATGCCCAGCACCCGGTCGATGGAGTCGACTGCCTGGGTCAGCTCGGCTTCGGTGATCGTCAGTGCAGGACGGAATCGCACTGCTGCGTCGCCGCAGCCGAGCGCCAGTACATGTTCTTCGGTACGCAACAGTTCGATCACTCGGTCGCGGGTGGAGGCGTCGGGCAGGGAGAAGGCGCACATCAGCCCGCGGCCACGGACCTCGGATACAACTGTGTGTCGAGTTGCCAACTCCTGCAACTGCTTCAGCAGTACCGCGCCGAGTGCTCCGGCTCGTTCGATGAGGTTGTCGGCCTCGACGACTTCCAGGATCCGACGCGACCGCACCATGTCGGTGAGGTTGCCACCCCACGTCGAGTTGATGCGGGAGCTGACAGCGAAGACGTTGTCGTCGATGTCGTCGACGCGACCGCCGGCCATGACGCCGCAGACCTGAACCTTCTTGCCGAAGGCGACGACATCGGGGACGACGTCGAGCTGCTGGAAAGCCCATGCCGTACCGGTCATTCCGGCTCCGGTCTGTACCTCGTCCATGACGAACAAGGCGTCGTACTCGTGGCAGAGCTCGCGCAACTTCTGCAGGAAACGAGGCCGGAAGTGGTGATCGCCGCCCTCGCCCTGGATGGGTTCGATGATGGCGCAGGCGATGTCGTGCGGATTGGCCTCGAACGCCACCCGAGCCGCCGCCAAGGAGGCGTCCTCGAGTTCGTCCATGTTCGCATCGGATCTGATGAAGGGGGACGGGATGCGCGGCCAGTCGAATTTCGGGAAGCGTGCGACCTTGTTCGGGTCGGTGTTGGTCAAAGACATCGTGTACCCCGAACGTCCGTGGAACGCGTGCTCGAGGTGCATGACTTGTGAGCCCAACGACGGATCGATGCCGTGGCGCTCGTTCCAGCGTGACTTCCAGTCGAAGGCGACCTTCAACGCGTTCTCCACCGCCAGTGCGCCGCCCTCGACGAAGAACAGGTGGGGCAGGCGAGCGTCACCGAGGACCCGCGCGAACGTGTCGACGAATCGAGCCATGGGGACGGTGTAGATGTCGGAGTTGCTCGGCTTGTTCATCGCTGCCTGCATCAGATCGGCCCGGAACTCCGAGTCGTCGATCAGCGCGGGGTGGTTCATGCCCAGGGCGTTGGACGCGAAGAACGTGAACAGGTCCAGGTAGCGGGTGCTGTCCCTGGCGTCGACCAGGGTTGCCCCGGTCGAGGCATCGAGGTCCAACACCAGCTCGAAACCGTCGGCCAGTAGGTGTTCACCGATCACCTCGCGAACCGTCGAGGCGTCGATGGTCGCTCCTGTGCGCTGTAATACTTGCGTCATAACGTCGAAGATACGCGTTAAAATTCCGTAAGCAAGTCCATAGAACAGGAAATTATACGGTTGCGACCCTCATCGGTAGGCTGATCTCCGACAGTTCGGTTCTCTTCACGGAAGGTGTACGCGCATGTCTGCATCCATCACCCACGACGAGTTGAGTGTGCGCACTCGCGCGATCCTCGACCGGCTGGGTGCCACGATCGCGCTCGATGCCCCCGCGGGACCCGACGCGATCATCGCGCGGTCGCCGATCACCGGAGGGAACTTGGCGTCGCTGGCGTCGGCTTCGGCGGACGATGTCGAGACCGTCGTAGCCGACGCGCGCACCGCCTTCGTGTCGTGGTCGCAGGTGCCTGCCCCCGTGCGTGGTCAGGTGATCCGGGAACTCGGAGAACTGCTGCGCGTACACAAGGAGGATCTGGCGCGCTGGTGTCCATCGAGGCCGGAAAGATCGTTTCCGAGGGGCTCGGTGAGGTGCAGGAGATGATCGACATCTGCGACTTCGCCGTCGGACTCTCGCGTCAGCTGTACGGCAATACGATCGCCACCGAACGGCCCGGGCATCGGATGATGGAGCAATGGCACCCGCTCGGTGTCGTCGGTGTCATCACTGCCTTCAATTTCCCTGTCGCCGTGTGGAGTTGGAATACCGCTCTCGCACTCGTCGCAGGCGATACCGTCATCTGGAAGCCGTCGGAGAAGACTCCATTGACGGCAGTCGGAGTGCAGGCACTGTTCGAGCGTGCCGCCGCTGCCGCGGGAGTGGACCCCAAGATCGCGCAGCTGGTGGTCGGTGATCGCGCGTCCGGCCAAGCGTTGGTGGACGATTCGCGGGTTGCGTTGGTGTCGGCCACCGGCTCGACGAGAATGGGCCGTGCCGTCGCGCCTCGGGTCGCCGAGCGATTCGGCCGAGTGTTGCTCGAACTCGGCGGAAACAACGCAGCGATCGTGACGCCGTCGGCCGATCTCGATCTGACGACGCGTGGACTGGTGTTCTCGGCCGCCGGAACCGCCGGTCAGCGCTGCACCTCGCTGCGACGCGTCATCGTGCATTCCTCTGTCGCGGACGAACTGGTCGGCAAGCTGGTCGCGGCATACGAGACGCTCTCCATCGGATCTCCCTTGGCCACCGACACTTTGGTAGGTCCACTGATCGATGCCAGCGCCTACGCGGGGTACCAGAAGGCACTCGAGACCGCGATATCCGACGGTGGAACGGTCGTCGTCGGCGGGGAGAGGGTGAATGTGGTCGACGAGTACTCGTTCTACGTTCAGCCCGCGATCGTGACGATGCCCGCGCAGACCGACATCGTCAAGCACGAGACGTTCGCGCCCATCATGTACGTGCTGACGTACGACACCCTCGACGAGGCAATCGCACTGCACAACGATGTGCCACAGGGTCTTTCGTCGTCGATTTTCACCACCGACCTCCGCGAGGCGGAGCGCTTCCTGTCCGCTGCCGGCTCGGACTGTGGCATCGCGAACGTCAACATCGGCCCCTCCGGCGCAGAGATCGGCGGTGCCTTCGGCGGCGAGAAGGAAACCGGTGGGGGCCGTGAATCCGGTTCGGACGCGTGGAAGGCCTACATGCGGCGAGCTACGAACACGGTCAACTACTCGAACGAACTGCCCCTGGCACAGGGAGTGAAGTTCGGCTGACGGCATGATCGACAGTATGAAAGTACTGTCGATGCTCCTGGCCGGGCTGACCGTCGGCTATGCGATCGGTGATATCCGACCCTTCGACTCCCTGCTGAGCAGCACGGCCGAATTCGGTTCACTGGCAACGATCGTCAACGGGCTCACCGTCCTCGCGCTGACCGCGTGCCTGACCAGCGTCGCGCTCGCGCGTTCGAGTGCGCGCGGTGTGCTCGTCGTGGCGATCGGAGCAGTACTCGTCGTCCTGTTCCGGACAGTGGGCATGGTGACCGGAATGTTCGGCGACTGGGCCGGCGCAGTGGGAGCAGGCGCCCTGCTCGGCGCGTCCGCCGTACTCGCGGGGCGGCATCGCGGAGCGCAGGTATCGCTGGCCGTCGCCGCA
>NZ_BAOX01000038.1:0-25419 GCF_000813105.1 Rhodococcus sp. BS-15
CGCCGTCGGTGCCCGCCACGTCGCTGAACAGCGCCGTGGGCCCGTATCGAGTCGTCCGCATCGTGCCGATGCGGATGACGGAAGTCCGCGCGGGTGCCGCGTCGGTGACGGTGTCCGCTCTCTGCGCCATCGGCCCGTGTCTCGATCGGTATCTCGGCGACGGTCTCGAGCCACTGTCCGAGACCGGAGGCACCGTTGCGGCGTTCGTACCGATGGCCCTACCTCGCGACGTGGAGTGGCCCGCAGCGAATCGAGCGGTGGTCGGAACGGTCGATCTCCACGTCGGCGAACCCGATCTCGAGAAGCGGGCCGAGCTGATCAGTGCGTCGCTGGCAGTCGAACGAGCCAGAGTGGACGGCCGCACCACTGCTTCGCGTCGCGCGTGCGGACGAGCGGGTGCCCGCTCCGATCGTCCGATTCGTGCAAGGACGTCGATTCCGCAGACACGACCGCTCTCCGTCGCGCGTCGCGCTCAGACAACCGTGGTCAGTGTCGACCGTGGCCGCGCGGACCTCGAGCTGTGTGGTGCCGTCGCGCGTTTCTCGGCAGGCTTTCCGTTCCTCGAAGACGGCCGGTGTCTCAATCACGGAATCTTCGGTCTCGGCACGGTGGCGACGATCGCGATGGTCGCCTGTCCCGACGCAGTTCCGGATCTCGACGCGTACACACAGAGTTTGGTCGACCGACTCCGCCGACACTCCGGGCAGAGTTAGACACTTCGGTCGGACTCCCGAGGACGACCTCTATATGGTCGGGGTGTGGGTATAGCGAACGAAGAGGGATGGCCGGCGAAGGCAGATGCAGCGCGGCTGCATTTCGTATCCGGTAAGGGCGGGACCGGCAAGACGACCGTCGCTGCCGCATTGGCGTTGGCGCTCGCGGCGGGCGGTCGACGGGTGTTGCTGGTCGAGGTCGAGGGCAGACAGGGCATCGCGCAGCTCTTCGACGTGCCGCAGCTTCCGCCGCAGGAGACGCGCGTCGCCTCGGCGGACGGCGGCGGCGAGGTCTACGCACTGGCCATCGACATCGAGACCGCGTTCCTCGAATACCTCGAGATGTTCTACAACCTCGCTTCGCCGGCCGCGCGATGCGCAAGATCGGTGCCATCGAGTTCGCGACGACCATCGCACCCGGCCTGCGCGATGTGCTGCTGACCGGCAAGGTCAAGGAATGTGTGGTGCGGACCGACAAGAAGGGCAACCGCATCTACGACGAGATCGTCGTCGACTCGCCGCCGACCGGCCGCATCGGAAACTTCCTGGACGTCACCAAGGCGATGGCCGACCTGGCCAAGGGCGGACCGGTTCGTTCACAGAGCGAGGGCGTGGTGCGGTTGCTGCACTCGGCCGACACCGTCGTGCACCTGGTGACGCTGCTCGAGGCGCTGCCGGTCCAGGAGACGGCGGACGCAGTGCGTGAGCTCGAGGCGGCTGATCTTCGGCTCGGCACGGTCATCGTCAATCGCACCGAACCGACGTACCTGCCGGCGGAGTCCCTCGAAGCCATCGCCGAGGGCGAGATCGATGCCGTCGCCATTGCGGACGGTCTCGCCAAGACCGGAATCACGTTGTCCGAGGCGGACTTCGCCGGGCTGCTCACCGAATCGATCGAGCATGCGGCGACGCTCTCGGCTCAGGTGGAGAGCGCAACCACGCTCGACGAACTCGACGTCGCGCGGATGTCGCTGCCGATGTTGGCCGACGGTGTCGATCTCGGCGGCTTGTACGAGCTCGCCGCCAAGCTTGCAGAACAGGGTGTCCGATGACTCGACCAGCAGCAACCGAACTCGATGTCGACCGCATTCTGACCGATCCCACGTCGCGGATCGTCGTCGTCTGCGGGGCGGGCGGCGTCGGTAAGACGACCACCGCAGCAGCGATGGCGCTGCGCGCTGCCGAGCAAGGCAGGCGCGTGGTGGTGCTGACGATCGATCCGGCCCGCCGCCTGGCTCAGGCTCTCGGTCTCGGCGATCTGGACAACAGCCCGCAGCCGGTGAAGTTGGGTGCCGGTGCCAAGGGCGAACTGCACGCGATGATGCTGAACATGCGACGCACGTTCGACGAGATGGTCATCGAGCACTCGACGCCGGAGAAGGCCGAGCAGGTGCTGGCCAATCCGTTCTATCAGACTGTGGCGTCGTCGTTCTCGGGCACGCAGGAGTACATGGCGATGGAGAAGCTGGGGCAGTTGTCCCTGGACTCGTCGTGGGATCTGATCGTGGTGGACACTCCGCCGTCGCGCAATGCACTGGACTTCCTCGATGCCCCGCAGCGACTCGGCTCGTTCCTCGACGGCCGCTTCATCCGGCTGCTCACCGCTCCCGGTCGCGGCATCACCCGCGTGGTCACCAGCGCGATGAGCTTGGCCATGCGCGGCGTCTCCACGGTGATCGGAAGCCAAATGCTCTCCGACGCATCGGCTTTCGTTCAATCGCTGGACTCGATGTTCGGCGGTTTCCGCGAGCGGGCGACGCGTACCTACCAGTTGCTGCGCGAGGACGGCACCAGCTTCCTCGTCGTCGCTGCAGCAGAACCCGACGCGCTGCGCGAGGCAGCGTTCTTCGTGGAGCGATTGTCCGCAGAGAAGATGCCGCTGGCCGGCTTGGTGGTGAACCGGACGCACCCGACGCTGTCGACGGTGCAAGCCGATCACGCCGCGACGGCAGCCGATCTGCTCGATCGAATCGAAGACCCCGGCGCGGATCTGACCGCCGCAGTCCTGCGGATCCACGCCCAGCGTGCAGTCACGGCAGCGCGGGAGGTGCGGTTGCTTCGACGCTTCACCGGTGCGCACCCCCGGGTACCCATCGTCGGTGTGCCGTCGCTGCCGTTCGAGGTCTCCGACCTCGCCGCGCTACGTGCAGTGGCAGATCAGCTGACCCGCAAGGGCTAGATCGGCCGTACCTGGCAGGGCTGATCCAGCCCTGCCAGAAAAGGGTGCTAGATAGCTGCTTGCTGCTGGCGCTGGGTCTCGAAGAACTCGGACCAGGAGTCGACCTCGGGGTGCTGCTTGAGCAGCGCCCGGCGCTGGCGTTCCGTCATGCCGCCCCAGACACCGAACTCGACACGGTTGTCGAGTGCATCCGCACCGCACTGCATCAGCACCGGGCAGTGCCTGCAGATGGTTGCAGCCTTGCGCTGTGCTGCACCCCGGACGAACAGCTGGTCCGGGTCAGTGCCCTTGCAACGGGCGTGCGACACCCAGGCGATGCGTGCTTCTGCTTCTTCTACATCGAGTCGCGTCGGCGCGGTTGTCGTGTGCATGCGGATACCCCTTTGCGTTGCGGACGTCCTCGCTGGACGTCCCGGAGGCTCGAAGCGGTTTGTACCTCGTCGGCCGAAGCACAAATTCTAGGAGCTGCCCCACATTCATTATCAAGTGTTATGCGAATCACACCGTGCTCATAATTTAGGTAAAGCGAGCCCCGAATGCAAGACGGCGGGGTCACATTTCTGGTACGGCCGTCCCGAGCAGGGGCGCAGCACACAGCGCATGCATGCCTCTGCCGGTCCGAGCCGCACCCACGTACGCTGTGCTCTGTGTCAGTTGGAAAAACCGTGGCGAAGCTCGCCGGATGTTCAGCACTCGCCGGTGCATTGCTCGCCGGCGTGATGTTCCCCTTGGCCGGTGGGTTCGGATACGCGTCCAACCGCGCCGCCGATACCGTCGACAACGTCTCGGCCGAGCTGGTCGAAGGCGCAGTGCCTGCCGTCTCGACGATGACGGACGTAGACGGGAATCCCATCGCCTGGCTGTACGAGCAGCGTCGATTCGAAGTGCCGAGCGACCAGATCTCCAACGAGATGAAGCTCGCCATCGTCTCGATCGAGGATCGCCGCTTCGCCGAGCACCAGGGTGTGGACTGGCAGGGCACGCTCCGAGCGTTCCTGACCAACACGACCAGCGGGCAGGTGGAGCAGGGCGCGTCCACGATCGATCAGCAGTACGTGAAGAACTATCAGCTGCTCGTGGTGGCCAAGACCGACGCCGAACGCCGCGCGGCCATCGAGACGACGCCCGCTCGCAAGATCCGTGAGATCCGGATGGCGTTGACGCTCGACAAGGAACTGACCAAGGACGAGATCCTCACCAGGTACCTCAATCTGGTGCCGTTCGGCAACGCGTCCTTCGGCATCCAGGACGCGGCCCAGACGTACTTCGGCATCGACGCCAGCCAGCTCAGCGCCGTCCAGGCAGCGATGCTCGCGGGCATGGTGCAGTCCAGCTCGGCGCTCAACCCGTACACCAACGAGGAGGGAGTGATCGAGCGCCGGAACACCGTGCTCGACACGATGATCCAGAACCTCCCCGAACGCGCTTCGGAGCTGGAGGCACTCAAGTCCGAGCCGCTCGGCGTGCTGCCGGTCCCGCAGACCCTGCCCCGCGGATGCATCGCGGCAGGTGACCGCGGGTTCTTCTGCGACTACGCGTTGGAATACCTCGCCGAGGCCGGAATCAGCCAGGAGCAGATCGACAAGGGCGGATACCTCATCCGTACGACGCTCGACCCCGCGGTGCAGAATTCCACCAAGGCCGCTCTGGTCAGCAACACCAGTCCCTCACTCGACGGTGTCGCCACCGTCATGAACGTCGTCGCACCGGGCCAGGACCAGCACCGGGTGCTCGCGATGGGCAGCAGCCGCACGTACGGCCTCAACGCCGACGACGACGAGACCGTGCAGCCGCAACCGCACTCCCTCGTGGGCAACGGAGCGGGCTCCATCTTCAAGATCTTCACGACGGCCGCCGCCATGGAGCGCGGACTGGGCACCAGCGCAACGCTGCAGGTTCCCAAACGCGTGGAGGTCAAGGGCGTCGGCGACGGCGGTGCACGAAACTGCCCGGCAGCGACCTACTGCGTGGAGAACGCGGGCAATTACCCACCATCGCTGTCCATCACCGACGCGCTGGCTCAGTCCCCCAACACCGCGTTCGTCAAGCTGATCGAATCGGTGGGAGTCACCCCGACGGTCGATATGGCCGTTCGCCTCGGGCTGCGCTCGTACAACGACCCGGGTTCGTCGGGCACCGAGCAGTCGATGGCCGATTTCCAGAAGAGCCAGAACCTCGGCTCGTTCACACTCGGACCCGCCTGGGTGAACCCGCTGGAGTTGTCCAACGTGGCTGCCACCCTGGCGTCCGGTGGCAAATGGTGCCCGCCCACCCCGATCGACTCGATCTTCGACCGCGACGGTAAGCCCGTTCCGGTCGCTCACCAGGCGTGTGAGCAGGTCGTCGAGCCCGGTCTGGCGAACACCCTCGCCAACGCGATGAGCAAGGACGATCAGGCAGGCGGCACGTCCGCCGCCGCGGCCGGGTCGGTCGGCTGGACGCTGCCGATGGCGGGCAAGACCGGCACCACCGAGTCGAACCGTTCCTCGGGCTTCCTCGGCTTCACCAACAACTACGCCGCCGCCGTATACACCTACGGCGACTCGCCGACGCCCAGCGAGATCTGCTCGTTCCCGCTGCGACCCTGCGGGTCCGGCAACCTCTTCGGCGGTAACGAGCCGGCCAGGACGTGGTTCGACGCCATGAGCCCGATCGCCACCAACTTCGGACCCGTCACGTTGCCACCCGTCGACCAGAAGTACGTCCGCGGCTCGGCCAACGGCCAGGTACCCGACGTCACCGGTCAGAGCCAGTCGTCTGCGACGTCCACGCTGCAGGGTGCGGGCTTCCAGGTGACCGCAGTCACGACGGCCGATCAGGCAGCACGCGGCACCGTGGTGTCCACGTCGCCGTCGGGCTCGGCGGTCCCCGGATCCAACATCACGATCTACGTCAGTGACGGTTCGGTTCGACCGGCTCCGGCTCCGACGCCCGCGCTGCCGAACATCCAGATTCCGGACCTACCGCCGGGGATTCAGATCCCGGCGATCCCGGGTATCACCGTTCCTCGCTAGTGCCTGCGGCAGTGGTGCGGTTATGTGCCCCAGGGGGGACGTAACCGCACCACTGCGCGCAGCGCACTACAGGCGGTCTTTGACAGCCTTCGACAGTCGCGATCCGTCGGCCTTGCCTGCGGCGAGTCCCGACGCGATCTTCATGACCTGACCCATCTGCTTCATCGCCGGCCGCTCACCGAGGTCCTCGGCGACCTGGGCGATAGCGGTATCCACGATGGTGGCCAGCTCCTCGTCCGTGAGCGGAGTGGGCAGATACTCGTTGATGATCTGCGCTTCTGCATGCTCGTTGGCGGCGAGCTCGCCGCGTCCGTTCTGGGTGTAGATCTCGGCCGACTCGCCGCGCTTCTTGGCTTCCTTGGCAAGCACTTTGAGCACGTCGTCGTCGGTCAGATCGTGGGCCTCCTTGCCGGAGACCTCCTCGGTCTGGATGGCGGCGAGAATCATGCGCAGCGTTGCCAGGCGGAGTTTGTCCTTCGCCTTCATCGCTGCGGTGAGGTCGGTACGGAGGCGGGCCTTGAGTTCGGACATGGCGGAAACGCTACGCGGCGCAGTCGTCGGCTCGCACGTCCATATCCGGTTGCTGACGTATCGTGGATGAGGTGTCCGCACAATTCAGTCACCCGTTACTCCCTACCTCGACCCAGCTGCGCAGTGCCTCGACGCAACTGCGCTCGGTTGCCGAGCACGCTCGAGATGCCGTCAGGGCGTCCCCATTGAGAAGTTCCGTGATCGGGACTGCGGGTGCCGCGGCGCTGGGCGTCGGATACGCCACACTCATCGAGCGCAACGCGTTCACGCTGCGCGAGACGTCCATGGCGGTGCTCGAGCCGGGTTCGGCGACGCTGCGCGTGCTGCACATCAGCGACCTGCACATGATGCCCGGCCAGCGAATGAAGCAGAACTGGTTGCGTGAACTGGACCGCCTCGACCCCGATCTGGTCGTCAACACCGGCGACAATCTTTCCCACCAGCGTGCCGTCCCCAGCGTCGTGCAGGCTCTGGGGCCGCTGCTGGCTCGGCCTGGTCTGTTCGTGTTCGGTAGCAACGACTACTTCGCGCCCAAGCCGAAGAACCCGTTCAAGTACTTCGACAAGGGCTCGATGGCGACGGTGTCGCGATTCAACGCCGTCGCCAAGGTCGGTAAACTCGAATTCGGCGGATTCATCGCCTGGCTCATGTGGCTCGCGCTCCACCTGTAC
Organism: Rhodococcus sp. BS-15; assembly: GCF_000813105.1. Classification (NCBI taxonomy): domain Bacteria; kingdom Bacillati; phylum Actinomycetota; class Actinomycetes; order Mycobacteriales; family Nocardiaceae; genus Rhodococcus; species Rhodococcus sp. BS-15. The sequence goes on from NZ_BAOX01000038.1 coordinate 7,109, forward strand.
TACCTCGTGGGCTACCGCAGCCGCATCACGACCGTCATCTCGTGGTTCGTGACGTTCCTCGGCCGAGGTCGGGCTCAGATGGCGTCGACCGAACAGCAGGTGTTCGCGCGACTGGCCATCGAGCAACTCAACTCACTCGAACGTACGGGTGCCGTCGAGGCTGCCGCAGCTGATTCGGAGCAGGAACGAGAAAAGGCAGCGGGCTGAAACCAGCTCTGACACAACGCACCGGCCGACGGGACACCGTCGTCCGGTGCGTTGTTCGTTGCGCAGCGTGCCGGTCTCACACCCCTGATTCGCTGGGCGGCAGGCGACGACCCACCGAGGTACTGAGCGAACCGCCGCCGGCCAGCGCCAGCCGGACGGTCCCGTCGGGCAAGTCGACCTCGGACGCCCGTGTATCGGGATATCGCAGCGTGCTCGACATCGACAGCGGTGCCGACAACGCATCGTGCGCAATCGATCCCGCGCCCAGTTCCACTCGATGGCGTAGCAACGGGCTACCTCCGACATCGCATCGCATCGTACTGCTCCAGTGTCCCGACGCTTCCTCGAAGCGGCCGATCTGCGTACGTTCACGCAGTCGCAGGGTCGAATCCTGTTCCAGCACAACGGTGTTGACTACCGAATGCGAGGCGTCGGAGACGACGACCATCGGTTCGGGATCGAAGACCAGCGACGCGCCTGCACCGACCTCGAAGTGCCACTGCGCGGACGAGTGACGGTGCAGCCCACCGGGCATAGCCAACGAGGCCGCGACACTGCGCACCTCCAGATGCGCCCCGGCCGCCACCGATATTCTGACCACGATGGTGTCACCGCCGAGAGGAGTTGCGGCGGTACCGATCAGGTGGACCGTGTCCGGTCCCGTCTGGCGGCCGGCGAGTCCGCCCACCGAGGTGATGCGTGGGCTCCGGCTGCGGCTCGCGTCGATGCAGAGCTCTGTGTGCATCGACGCTCAGTGTGTGCGGGCATGTGCGTCGGCGTCGGCGATCACCTTCAGCTGTTCCCGCACCCACTCGAGCACCGTGGTCGCCGACGGATCGTCGGTGAGGGAAATCAACGCAGTCGGTCGACCCTCACGCACCTGGGCCGCGTCCCGCTCCATGACACCGAGGTCGGCTCCGACATACGGGGCGAGATCTGTTTTGTTGACGACCAACAGGTCGGAGAACGTGACCCCTGGACCGCCCTTGCGCGGCACCTTGTCTCCCCCGGCGACATCGACGACGAAGATCTGTACGTCGATCAGACCGGACGAGAAGGTCGCAGTGAGGTTGTCGCCACCGGACTCCACGAGAATCAGGTCCAGGGGCGGGTTGTTCTCGATCAGGTCGTCGATGGCGTCGAGGTTGGCGGTGATGTCATCCCGAATTGCCGTGTGCGGGCAGCCACCTGTCTGCACAGCCGTGATGCGCTCGTCGGGCAACACTGCGTGCCGACGCAGGAAGTCCGCATCCTCGGTGGTGTAGATGTCGTTGGTGAGCACGGCGAGCGAGAGTTCGTCGCGCAGCTCTCGGCACAGTGCAGCCACCAACGCCGTCTTTCCGGAACCGACGGGTCCACCGATACCGACGCGCAGCGCGTCGCCTGCCACCCGTGCGCGCTTGGGCCGATCCAAACCGTGGTCGTGGGGCTCACCGTCGATCAGGTGCGGGGGCATGTCGAACTCCTTGTCGTTGGAGAAAAAAGTGGATCGGTATTCAGGATACGAACAACGGCCGATCGCGGACGGCGTGGGCTTCGGCGAACATGTCCAGCAACGGATCCGACAACTCCATCAGCTCGGGCAGGCACTCGCACACCGCGGCGGTCACGTCGTCGCAGAAATCGCCCAACCGGATGGTGCACGCCGCGACCTCGGCCGGATCGAGCGCGAGCAGACGCTGCGCGGCGATCGCCGACCCGGTCATGGTGATGTACACCTGCACTGCGGCCGTGTCTGCAACCGACAGGCCCGCCGCGAGCCCGACGTGCCCAGCGGCAACGGCCAGGTGCGGCCTCCGCCCGATCGACGTCCAATCATGATGCGGCCAGGCGGACTTGGCCAACCTGAGCAGTCCACGGCCCTGAGCACGCGAGGCAGACCTTGCAGCCGGGGACGGGGTTCGTGCGTCGGATTCGGCATCGGCCTCGCTGGTGCTCGACGACCCGTGCACCAGCGATGCGGCAATGGATGCGTCGTGGCCCCGGAGGTTCGGATACGGCGTCGCAGAAACGCCTCGAGCGTCGTGATGTCTCGAACGAAGCCCGAGGCGATCGCTTCCTCCACTCCCCCGGAATGCACGTGTCCGCCGGTGGGCAGGCGTGAATCGGCAAGCGAGAGAAGCGTCGTCACCTGCAGTCGGGCATAGGGCATCAGAAGAGGAAGTATCGCTGCGCCATCGGCAGTTCGGTTGCCGGCTGCTCCGTCCACACTTCACCGTCGATACGGACGGTGAAGGTGTCGGGATCGACTCGAATATCGGGCAGAGCGTCGTTGAGTGCCATGTCCGACTTCCTGACACCGCGCACGTTCTTGACCGGAACCAACCGGCGATCGCAGTTCAGACGCCCGGCCAGTCCGTCCTCGATCGCCTGCGGGGCAACGAAATGCAGTGACGTCGCGGCCGCCGCCTTGGGCGACGCCCCGAACATCGGCCGAGGTAGTTCGGGTTGCGGGGTCGGGATGGACGCGTTCGCGTCGCCCATTGCAGCCCATGCGATCATGCCGCCCTTGATGACCATGTGGGGACGGACACCGAAGAATGCCGGATCCCACAACACCAGGTCGGCGAGTTTGCCCGGCTCGATCGATCCGATCTCGTCGTCGAGGCCGTGGGCGACGGCCGGGCAGATGGTGTACTTCGCGACGTAGCGCATCACTCGATTGTTGTCGGCTCCGTTGTCGCCGGCCAGGAAGCCGCGACGAGACTTCATCACGTGTGCCGTCTGCCACGTGCGCAGAACCACCTCACCTATCCGGCCCATTGCCTGAGCGTCGCTGCCGATCATCGAGATCGCACCCATGTCGTGCAGCAGGTCCTCGGCTGCGATGGTCGACGGCCGAATTCGGCTCTCGGCGAAGGCCAGATCCTCCGGAATCGATGGACTGAGGTGGTGGCACACCATCAGCATGTCCAGATGTTCGTCCAGGGTGTTGACGGTGTGGGGACGCGTCGGGTTGGTCGAGCTGGGGAGGACGTGGGGCTGCGCCGCCACGGTGATGATGTCGGGTGCGTGCCCGCCGCCCGCACCCTCGGTGTGATACGCGTGGATTCCGCGTCCCTTGATGGCACCGAGGGTGGTCTCGACGAATCCGGCCTCGTTGAGGGTGTCCGAGTGCAGAGCCGCCTGAACGCCGGCCTCCTCGCACACTCGCAGGCACGCGTCGATCGCGGCCGGGGTGGATCCCCAGTCCTCGTGCAGTTTGAATCCCGATGCCCCGGCGCGCAATTGCTCCCACATCGAGTCGGGATTGACAGTGTTGCCCTTGCCCAGGAGCACGATGTTCATCGGCCAGTCGTCCAGCGACTCGAGCATCCGGGACAGGTGCCACGCGCCCGGGGTGACGGTGGTGGCCTTGCTGCCTTCGGCAGGGCCGGTACCGCCGGCGATCACGGTGGTGATGCCGCCGCCGAGAGCCTCCTCCTTGATCTGCGGGCAGATCAGGTGGACGTGACAGTCGATGCCGCCTGCTGTGACGATCTTCCCGTTGCCCGCGATGATCTCGGTGGACGGGCCGATGACGAGATCGGGATGCACCCCGGTCATGGTGTCGGGATTGCCTGCTTTGCCCAGTGCCACGATGCGTCCGTCGCGAATACCGAGATCGGCCTTGATGATTCCCCAGTAGTCGACGACGACGACCCCGGTGATCACCGTGTCGGGAGCACCGTCGGCGCGGGTGGCTCGGGACTGCCCCATCGATTCACGGATCACCTTGCCGCCGCCGAACACCGCCTCCTCACCGGCGTTGCCCGGGCCACCACTGCGGTCCTCGGTGACCTCGATCAGAAGATCGGTGTCTGCCAAGCGGATTCGATCACCCGTGGTGGGGCCGAACAACTGGGCGTATCGACTGCGACTCATGCGCGCCATCAGCTGTCCAACTTTCCAGGAGGTGTCATGCTCAATCCGTATACCTCGCGCGTGCCACCGAGTGGCACGAGCCGAATCGTCTGTTCGATGCCGGGCTCGAATCGCACCGCCGTGCCAGCGGGGATGTCGAGCCGGCAGCCGTGCGCCCGCTCGCGGTCGAATTGCAGAGCTGCGTTGGACTGTGGGAAATGTACGTGGCTGCCCACCTGTACCGGTCGATCTCCCGCGTTGACGACGGCCATGGAGATCACCTCGCACCGTCGTTGATCTCGATGTCGCCTGCGACGGTGATGATCTCGCCCGGAATCAGGTGACCGTCACCCCGCTTCGGTGAGATCGGCTCGTGCACCGTGATCAGCTTCGTGCCGTCCGGAAAGGTCGCTTCCACCATCACCTCGGGGAGCAACTCGGGCACACCGTCGAGCACGTCGTCGGCACCGAGAATCTCACGACCCGAGGACATCAGGTCTGCGACCGATCGGCCGTCGCGGGCACCCTCGAGGAGGTGATCGGTGATGACCGCGATCGCCTCGGGGTGATTGAGTTTGAGGCCGCGTGCCTGGCGACGCCGAGCGAGTTCGGCCGCGTAGCTGACGAGCAGTCGGTCCTGCTCGTGCGGAGACAACCGCATTGGAGTTCTCCGTCCCGATCGGTGATGGTGCCCGGCAATTCTGACACGCTTGCGACCCGTCGGCAGCGGAGCGCGCCGACGCACCTCATCCGAGCGGCACGGTCACCGATCGATCGAGCAGTCCCCGCAGCACGTCTCGGTCGATACCGGCAGCCACGTTCTGCAGTTCGGCGATGCCGAACGCGCCCGAATCCAACCCCCGCACCAGAACGCCTGCCAACGCCTGCGCCGTCGCCGGCTCGTCCATCACCTCACCACCCTGGCGATCGAGGTAGCTGCCCAGCCGAGCAGCAGCTACCGGCATGGCCTGACGGAAGAAACCGAAGGTCGCCAACCATCGCGTCACCAGATGCCCGGGATGCATGTCCCAGCCCTGATAGAAGCCGCGTTCGAGGGATCTGGTCACCAGCTCGAAGTGTCGACGCGCGGATGCCGCCACCTGTGTGGGGTCGCCCGTCGGCACCACCTGGGTCGAACCGTCGCACACCCACACCCCGGTCTGTGCCGCTGCCACCAACATGACGTTCTTCGCATGGTCCGCCACCGGATGGGCCAATGATTGCTGCGCAGAGGTGATTCCGCAGGCGGCGCTGTAGTCGTAGGTTCCGTAGTGAAGTGAGGTGCAGCGGCCGTCCGCCCTGGTGATCGCCCGCGCGAGCGTCGCCGTACCGTCCGCCCCGATCACCGCCTGTGGGCTCTCGATCTGCAGCTCGAATCGAAGGGCTCGATCGGGCAGGCCGTGGGCACGCTCGAGCTCCTCACACAGCGCGACCACAGCGGCTACCTGCGCGGCGGCACGGAGCTTGGGGACGGTGAACACGAAGCCGTCGGGCACTCCCCCGGCTCCGTCCAGGACCAGCTCCAGGGTGCGGATTCCGCGCCGACGCTCATGTGTGGCAAGCCCTTTGGCGCGAATTCCCAGCCACGTCGGACCTGCCGAATCTTCGGCCAGGGCGGACAGCGCTGCCCCGACCGCCCTCGCATGGCTGTCCTCGACGGCATCGGATCGCCACCCATAACCGTCCTCGAAGTCGAATCGGAGGTCCTGGATGGGCGCACTGCCGAGTCGGTCGCGCACGAGGGGTAGTGCGTGTTCGGTGTCGAATCCGGCGAACGCCTCGGGGTGGGCGTCCAGGATTGCCAGGGCGGCGGCACCCCATTCGGCGGGCACAGCTGCCGAGGCATCCGCGGCCGAGACATAGACGGTGTGCGAGGGCTGCCCACCGACTCGGTCACCCGGATAGTGCTGCGCGAGTTCGTCGTCGATGGGACCGAACAGTGATTCGAGGCGATCGAACGCGTCGGAAGTCAGCGAGGAAGCAGCATGGTCGTTGTGGCCCGTCATGGGCATCACTGTCCCAGATGTGCGGTGTTTTCGATATTCGCCAGCCGGACCTTGCCCTGAGCAACCAGGCGTCCACTCTCGTCCGTCATGTCGACCTGCCAGAGCTGCTGCGTACGTCCCCGATGAATCGGATGTCCGTGCGCGGTCAGGGTTCCCGCCCGAGTCGCGCGCAGGAAGTCGGTGTTGTTGTTGGTTCCGACGACGTGGCCGCGCGCGCCGAACCACGCCGATCCACCGATACTGGCCACCGACTCGACCACCGAGCACAGCACGCCCCCGTGCATGATTCCGGCCGGTTGATGGAGCTGCGGGGTGACGGTCCATTCCGCGCGCACCTCGTCGCCGGAGACCTCGAGGTATCGCAGGCCGACGACCCCGTCGAACCCTCGTGCACACAATTCGGTGAGCTGTTCCGGCGTCATGGTGTCGAAGGTGGTCTCCCCCGTGGTGCCGTTCGAGTCCGTCATAGCTGTGCCTTCCGGTTGCGTCGAGATGGTCCGGCCGACTCGGCTGTCGACTCTCGTTCAGAGATACACCACGATCGACCCACAAAAATCGGTGGGCCTCTCGTTCGTCGAAGAACGAGAGGCCACCGTGGCAAGGACCGGGAGTCACTGCAGCCCTCAGGACTCCGGCGCGGTCCGTTTGTCTGAAGTCAGCATAGGCAAACCTTATTTCGAGCGCAAGACCTTCACGATGCCCGAAGTCTCGCGCGCCCCGGAACCCCGACGCGTGAACGGACGGGAGCCCCAGCGGCGACCATGGCGTCGAGGAGCAGCTGACCTCGGCGGGCACCTGCCGATGCACTCGCCCCCGCCAGAATCGGCACATACGTCGAGGCCCCGAGGATGGCGTCACCGACCAGGGCCCAGAAGGCACGCGCGTCCAACGGAGCACGATCGGCGATCGCGCGGAACACCGCGCCGAGCGACGTCGTGCAGCGATGTGCAGTCCAGACCAACAGGGCCTGTTCGCACGGAAGCGTGACCGTGCCGGGCTCACCCGCGGCGGGATCCTCGGGTAGCACTCGCAGGATCGGTGATGCCACTCCCGCCCAATCGATCCCGCCGTCGCTGTCCATGTGGATCCACAGGTTGTCGATGCCCGGATCCCAGGCGCGTGCCTCCAGGACCAGCAGCGCGGACACGCGTCCGACGACGGCGTGAATCAGGGCCGTCGCGACCTGCACTGCCGCAGCCTCGGGAACATCGAGATCCTCGAGCGATCGTCGGTACATCTGCTCGACGCGACCGTCCTCGAGACCTACCGCCAACTGCCACCAACGGCGTTTGCCCTCGTTCGCCATGGCGGCCACCGCGTACATCCGCGGGTAGTCGGGATTGAGTGCACGCAGGGTCGTGCACGAGTCGGCCAACAGCGCCGCCTCGCCGGATCGATTCGAGAATCGATGCACATCGGCCCAGCCCGTGTACGACGCTGTTGCAATTGACACCTGATCGCTCCTTAGGTTCTCGGCGGGTGCACGCGTCGCACCCCTACCCGACTAATGTAGGTTAGCCTAACCAGATCGTGAAGCGGGTCAGGCACCGCTACCCTTACCTCGCCTCACGTGTCGAGCAAGGGTTCCGTAACCTAAACCGAGTCCCTTCGAAACAGCGAGGAGTCACGAGCACTGTGACCACAGCTCCGCTACTCGGCCCGCACGGCGCACGCCGGTCGTCCGACGCGTCCTACGGGACCGAGGACGTGCCGACCGGGCCGCCGCCGCGTGGCTCTCGCATCGCTGCGGCCGCGATCGACGCACTGATCGTGCTGGTCCCCTTGTTCGTCGGCTGGTCGATCGTCGACGCGCTTCGTGACGACAACGGTGGCGGCCAGGCGGACCGATTCGTGTTCGGCACCATCGCGGTGTGCGTCGCGCTGGCTCTGTTCGTCTGGAATCGCGGCTACCGCGACGGCAACGAAGGCCAGAGCACCGGTCGACGCTGGATGGGACTGACACTGCGCGACAGCGCCACGCACGGTCCGATCGGTGCTCGTCGTGCCCTTCGCCGGCAATTCCGGATCGGCGCTGCATCGTCCGAGGTGGTGCATGAAAAGGCTGCTGCGGCAGAAGGATTCGAGCCCATCTCCAAAGACGCTTCGGTCGCGGCCATTCGGCGGCGGAGGTTGCTCGGCTTGGCCGTCCTGGTCGCCGCACTCGTCGCCGGCATACTCGCCAGCATCGCCATCGGCGCGCGGCCACTGACCTTCGCCGAAATCGCCCATGCACTGCTGAATTCGACGGGCACCGACACCGACATCATCGTGCGCACGCTGCGCATTCCCCGCACCGTGCTCGCGCTGGTCGTCGGTATCGCGCTCGGTATCGCAGGCGCTCTCATCCAGGGGCACACTCGCAATCCGTTGGCCGACGCCAGCCTGCTCGGCCTCAACGCCGGAGCGGCGTTCTTCGTCGTGATGGCCATCTACCTGTTCCGGTTCACCTCGCCGAGTCAATACCTGTGGTTCGCCTTCGCCGGTTCGGCGGTGGCGAGCATCGTCGTGTTCGGACTCTCGTCGATAGGGTCGGGCAGATCCAGTCCGATCAATCTGGCCCTCGCCGGTGCGGGCGTCGCGTTCTTCCTGATGGCGATGACCAATGCCGTCGTACTGCTCGATCAGACCAGCTTGGACGGCTACCGCTTCTGGGTGGTCGGATCCGTTGCAGGACGCGGTCTCGACGTACTGTGGCAGGTCTTGCCGTTCCTGGTGATCGGCGTCCTCATCGCACTGGCGAGCACACCCGGCCTCAATGTCATGAGCCTCGGCGAGGACGTCGCACGATCGCTCGGAACCAACATCGCGATCACCCGAACCGTCGGCATCCTCGCGATCACGCTGCTCACCGGTGCCGCGACCGCAGCGTGCGGGCCCATCGCGTTCGTCGGCCTCGTCGTTCCGCACATCGCCCGCGCGGTGACCGGACCCGACTACCGCTGGCTCGTGCCCTATGCGGGCCTCATGGGCGGAGTCATGCTGATGATCGCCGACGTCATCGGGAGGGTCGTGGTGCGCCCGGGCGAACTCCAGGTGGGCATCGTTCTGGCACTGATCGGGGCACCGTTCTTCATCGCTCTCGTTCGACGCCGGAAGTTGGTCGGCCTGTGACCGCCGACCTGCAGTCCCCCACACCGACGCCCGGCCCTGCTGTCGTTCGCACCCGGCCTGCGTTCCGCCTCGGTCCGATCTCGATGGTTCGGCGGCCACTGATGGTGTTGACGACCGTCCTACTGGCTGCGGCGCTGGTGCTGGTCATGTGCGTGAACATCGGACGAGGCGACTTCCCGCTGTCGATCACGGCGGTCCTCGACGTGCTGCTCGGCGGCGGTTCGAGGATCGAACGGTTCATCGTGATGGACCTGCGACTGCCCCGATCACTGACCGGCCTCCTGGTCGGTGCTGCCCTCGGCATCTCCGGCGCGATCACTCAGTCGATCTCTCGCAACGCCCTGGCCAGCCCCGACATCCTGGGCATCACCGCCGGTTCCAGTGCCGCAGCCGTCGCTCTGATCGTGCTCGGCGGTGGCAGCAGCTTCAGCGGGCTGCTCGCCACCCTCGGCCTTCCTCTCGCAGCACTGATCGGCGGGCTGCTCACTGCGATCGCGATCTATGCCCTCGCCTGGCGCAAGGGCGTCGACGGGTTCCGCCTCATTCTGGTCGGCATTGCCGTCAACGCGATGCTCACCGCGGTGATCGGCTGGCTGCTGATCAGCGCCGACATCAACGACGTGTCCCGCGCTCAGGTCTGGCTCAACGGTTCGCTCAACGGAGCCGACTGGCAGCGGTCTGGCCGGTTGCCGCAGCGGTCGTCCTGGTCGGCGGCGGCACCGTCGTTGCGACGTTCACGCTTGGTGCCCTGCGACTCGGCGACGACAACGCGAGGTCGCTCGGTGTTCGTCTGCAACACAGTCAGGCCATGATGTTGCTCGCTGCCGTCGCACTCGCCGCGATCGCCACCGCCGCCGCGGGACCCATCGGATTCGTGGCGCTCGCCGCTCCTCAGATCGCGCTGAGGGTGCTGCGAACGCCAGGTCCGCCGATCATCGCGTCGGCACTTCTCGGTGGATTACTCGTCGTGGCAAGCGATCTGATCGCTCGCACCATTCTGCCGGTGGAGCTCCCGGTAGGCATCGTCACCTCGGCCCTCGGCGGACCGTTCCTGCTCTACCTACTCGTTCGCAGTAATCGAAAGGCCTCCGTATGACAACCAGCCACACCTCGCGTCTGATCGCGAACGATCTGAGCCTCGGTTACGGCGACCGCACCATCGTCGAGCACCTCGATCTCGAGATTCACACCGGAGTCATCACCACGGTCATCGGGCCCAACGGCTGCGGAAAGTCGACGCTGCTGCGTTCGCTCGGCCGTCTGCTCAAGCCCAAGGCCGGCAGCGTGATGCTCGACGGTCGGGCGATCTCCTCGATGAAGACGAAGGAGGTGGCCCGCACCCTCGGCATGCTGCCGCAGGCACCGACCGCTCCCGAAGGGCTGACCGTCGCAGATCTCGTGTCACGCGGTCGTCACCCGCACCAGTCGTGGATCCGGCAGTGGAGCTCGGACGACGAGGCCGAGGTGGCGAACGCACTCGAATTGACCGGTGTCGGCGACCTCGCCGACCGACCCGTCGACGAGCTGTCCGGTGGCCAGCGGCAACGCGCGTGGATCTCGATGGCACTGGCCCAGGGCACCGATATCCTTCTGCTCGACGAGCCGACCACGTACCTCGACCTGGCGCACTCCATCGAGGTACTGGATCTCGTCGACCGCCTGCACGACGAACTCGGCCGCACCATCGTCATGGTTCTGCACGATCTCAACCTGGCCATTCGCTACAGCGACCGGTTGATCGTGATGAAACAGGGAGAGATCGTCACCTCGGGTCGGCCGCAGGACGTCATTTCCGAGCAGCTTCTGCTCGACGTGTTCGGCCTCGAGGCCACCGTGATCGACGATCCGATGTCCGATCGTCCGCTCATCGTTCCGATCGGGACCCGACACGTCTACGGGTCGGTCGGTGGACCGGTCCGGTCCGAAAGCCGTTCCGCCGCAGTTGCATCCACCGAGCGGTAGGGCAGAGGCTCACCGCTCGATCATCGTGCGCACCAGCTTCACACCCTGACCGATCGACACGTCCGGCAGATATGCCCGGCCGATCGCATTACCGATACTGGGCAGAGCGGCCGGATCCGCGAACGTCATGTGCATCGGTTCGTAGCGGGGCTGGAACTTCGACTTGAACGCCAACAACGAACGGAATCCGTAGACGGGTTCGAGGGTGCGTCCGAGGACGTCGAGCAACCGCTCGAGCAATCCCGACAGCGTCGACTGCTCGGCACTGGAGACGTGTTCGGGTTGCTTCTCGTCGACCTTGGCCAGGGGTGCGCCGGAGAGGCTGAGGAATCGGGCCCCCTCCTGCTCGAGCAGCAGAGCGGCCGAAGCGATGAGGAACTCCATCGTGGGCCGGAAGCCCTCTGATCTGCGTCTCATGAAGTCGAGCGTCCATCCGACGATGACGCCGTCCTCGTACACCGGCATCCACGAGGTCACACCGTGCACGGTCCGGTGCTCGTCGACGGCGATCAGGCACCGCACGTTCTCGTCGTCGACCTCCTCGAGACCGCCGAGAGTGAAGCCCATCTCGGGCATACCCTTGTCCGCGACCCATTCCTCCGAGATCGCAGTGATCTGGTCCGTGATCGCCAGCGGGGCCGAAGGAAAGCGAATCCATTCGGCGACGACGCCGGCCTTCTTCGCTCTGTTCAAAGCAGTCCGTACGTCCTGGAATCGCTTGCCGGTGAATGCAATTCCGTCGAGGTCGAGAACCGTCTCCTCACCGACCTGGATTCCTCCCCAGCCGAGGGAGTCGGTGATGCGGCGGACGTCGGGGGTGACGGAGTAGAAGCACGGGATCCATCCGTTCTCGGACGCGAACTCGGCGAATTCGACGACGTTGTCCCGCAAGGACTCCCGCGGACCGACAGGATCCCCGGTGGTCAGTGCCACGCCGGCGATGACCCGGTAAGCGACATAGCTGCGGCCGTCGGGACCGAACCAGTACTTGTTGCCGCGCCAGGTCGTCATCCACGACAGAGCGGACCCGCTGCTCGACATGAGCAATCCGCGGGCCCGTTCGGTGGCGTCGGTCTCGGTGCCGTACACCGGGGTGAGGAAGGTATTCGCGGCGAGCACACAGACCACCACCCAGAACACCACGCCGGTCCACTCGAAGAGCAGGGTGGTCGGTGTGCTCTGCGGGAGCAGTGCAGGCTCGAGCCACTGCAGGTAGACCGGGGGAATCAATCGTTGCGGGAAGTCCGCCAGCAAGCCGCCGAAGGACGGCGAATCGGCGAAGCCGTCTCGGGCCAGATACCCGCCGATCGAGTAGATGAGGGCGAGTCCCACCGCCACCCCGAACACCGAGGCCGCCCATCGACGATAGGTACCCGACGGTGCCGACACGTCGAAGAACTTGCGGGTGACGATCAGGACCACCAACACGATCAGTGGCAGCAGGAACGGCACCGCAGTGCGGTACGCCGTCGGCGATTCCAATCCGTAGAACAGGGACTGGTCGTCACCGGACTCGAGGAACCGGATGGCGAAGTTGGCCACCGACAATGCGAGCAGAATGCCCTGCGAGACCACCGCCATCGCCCATGCGAAACGCCTGCCTCGACGCAGGCCGTCACTGACCACCAGCAGGAACAGCGACGGCATGATGCTCAGGATGGTCGGGCCGACTCCCCCGAGTCTGAGATCGAGCAGACCACGCCGACACTCGACCGGGTCGGTGGTCGCGTCGGCGCAGATTTCGCGCACCTCGGCCGCCGTGTACGGAACTCCCCGCACCACGTCACGAAGTACCGCGAACGGCCCGACAGCGTTGGGGCTCAGTGCCGCCAGCACCGGTCCCAGGGCGCTTGCGGCGACGATCAGCGCGACCAGCACCCGGCCTTCGCGTTGGGTACCCGCCAATCGAGGTCCACGTGCCGATCGGCCGACGATCCACGGGCCCGCGATCAGGCCGATCACCGCCGCAGCGAGCCGAACGACGTCCTGCAGGTGCCCACCGAACAGTGCCAACGTCACCAGCAGGGCCAGCACGCCCACACGGAGACGCCTGCGCCACAACGTATCCATCCGCGAGGTCGCGACCAGCACCACGCCGAAGATCCAGGTCGTCGGGCCCACAGCGGTTCCGACGTGCAGCCGGAATCCCCAGTCCGCGTCGAAGGTCTTGGCCAGGACCGCGAGACCGAGGCCGAACAGCGAACCGGCCACCTGCGTCACGAACGCCGCGACGGCGTAGCGACGGGATCCGATACGGCGTTCGATCGGTGCGGCGGCGAGCAGCACCCCGACCGTGGCCACCACGCATCCCGCGATATTGGGCGCTGCCAGTCCCGAGGTGAGCGGGGTCCATAGATGCCAGTGCTCGAACGGCATGATGCCCACGGCGAAGTACTTGTCCATCTCGCCCCGGTTGTCCACGACAGCGGCGACGATGCCCACCACCCAGACGACGGCAAGCAGGGTGAAACTGACCGGCGCTCCCACGGCACCGAACACGATGAGCGCCCACAACCGCCGAAGCTGGCGCATCACCGCAGACGCACCCGACCTCAGTGACTCGATGCGCTTGGACATCCACGACGGTTCGGCGGGATCGTGCGCGTCTCCCACCGCCGAGGTCGGTGCTTCGGCGTTCGCCGCGGACGGTCGTTCCGGATCGGTCACGTTCACGAAATCAACCCTGTCCTCGTTGCCAACCATGGGAGCTCACGTCGGAGGCCTTCCGACCACACCGCGAAGCTGTGTCCGCCCGGTACCTCCACGTACTGCACGTCCATTCCGGCGGCCTTCGCCGCGTCGTACATCTCCTGTTGGCCCGGCTTGTAGTCGTTGTCGTCCGACCCCACGACGAAAATACCGGCCGAGTCGGGGTACTGACGTGATTTCAGCAGGTCGAGCGGGTTGATAGCGGTGAACGCCGCAGAGTTTCCTCCGAAGGCCTGTTGCACCGTTCGGTCTCGATCGCCGAGAGTCGGCTCGCGCTGGCCGGAGAGGTCGAGAAACGTGGGATAGACATCGGGATGATTGGTCGCCATCTGAATCGAGCACGTACCGCCGTAGGACAGTCCACCGATCGCCCAATGCGCGCGATTCGGGTCCACCTGCAGCGCGCTGTCGATCCAGTCGGGAACGTCGCGGGAGAGATACGTGTCCACGTTGCCCAGCGGCGAGTCGACACAGAGCGGATTCGCTATCGACGACCCGGTTCCGTCCGCGACGACGACGACCGGCGCGAGACCTGCATGATCGCGAGCGAAGTTGTCCATGGTCTCGGCGAGCTTTCCGCCGTTGAGCCAGTCCTCGGGTGCTCCCGGCTGACCGGCGAGCAGTACGAGAACCGGAAGGAGCGGACGAGGATCGGCGAAGTAGGCGGGCGGCAGGTAGATCTCCGCATCTCGGGCGGAGAAGTTCGACGCGGTAGCCGGAATGGAGGCGGAGGTGATTCTCCCGGCGGCAGCCAGGTCGGCGGGCGCGGTCCAGACCGAGTCCAGCGGCGTGCCGGTGACGGTCTGCTCTACCGGAGCGGGCACATCCGAGAATGGAATGCGCGCCGCGGACTCTGCCCCGAGAGCGTTGCCCACGGTGGGATAGGCGTCGAACTCGAGGTTGACGTGCAGGGCCGACGCCGCAACCACGAACACCATCGCCAGCACGGACGCCACGGTGCCCAGCACCCCCCGGGCGGCCACCGACCTGGGAATCACCGCGAACAGCGCAGCGAGGCCGACTCCGATCCACACGTAGATCGCGGTCTCTATCGGGTCCGGGAACGGTCGCCACACCTTTTCGACCACCACGTAGCCGATCGCCGTGACGACTATCGCTGTCGTCGCGGCGATCGGCAGCGCCCGCGTGGCGTACAGCCGCGATCGCGAGAAGAGCAGCCACAGACCACCGAGGGCACCGAGAACGGACACGATCACCGGTACCGGGCCGTCGATCAACGACAGGGAATCGAACCACTCCACGCTTTCGTCTCCGCTCACTTCTGGCAAAGTCGGGCCGAGGGCGGCACGATCACAGCACAGAATATTCTCCACGGGATTCCTGCGGTCGAGACCCGCCGATTCATGACGAGCAGGTCTATGACCGATCCCACACCACCTGACCGGTCGTTACTACCACCAGTAGTACGCATCCGCGTCGGACTAGCCGTAGACTCGGACGAATGGCTGGTCTTGGTGAACTAGAGCGCGCAGTGATGGACCATCTGTGGGAGTCGTCGGATCCCCAGACCGTTCGACAGGTCCACGAGGCACTTGCGACGCATCGCGAACTCGCGTACACGACGGTGATGACGGTGCTGCAGAGGCTGGCGAAGAAGAAGTTGGTCGTGCAGCAACGCGACGACAGAGCGCACCGCTACGCACCGTTGCACGGCCGCGACGAACTGGTCGCCAGCCTCATGGTCGACGCGCTGTCGCAGGCACCGGCGTCGGGTGGACGTGCAGCGGCACTGGTGCACTTCGTCGGTCAGGTCGGGGCCGACGAGGCCGCCGCCCTCCGTGAGGCGCTCGCCGCGTTGGAAGTGGCACAATCGACATCGAAGTCCCCTTCGGCTGGAGATGGCCGTCCGACGGACTGACGCTCGCGGCAGTAAGTGAGGACATGAACTCGACGACTGCGCTGGTATTCGCAGTACTCGCGCTGATCCTGGCTGGGCCGGTTCCGGCGGTGCTCGCTCGCGCGAGTTGGCCGTACCGGTCACCACGCGCGGCTCTGGTGCTGTGGCAAGCAATTGCCCTCGCTGCTGTGCTCTCGGCTTTCAGCTCCGGCCTCGCGATCGGCGGACTGCTACTGGTCCCCGGTCCGGACGGTCGTCCCACGACTGCACCGACCGACGAGATCGACGCGCTCGGCCTGCCCCTGTGGATCCTCTACGTCGTCGTCCTCGCCATCACTCTGGGTATCGGTGCCAAGCTCATGTTCTCCATCGTTCAGGTAGCGGTCAGAACCCGTCGTCGACGTTCCAGGCATCGCGTGCTCGTCGACCTGCTGGATCGAAGTGACTTGGGCGAGAACCCTTTCCGTGGTCTTCGCGATGCAGACATTCGCGTGCTCGACGCAGCCGAGCCGATCGCGTACTGCCTACCCGGTCTGCGTCAGCGGGTGGTTCTCAGCCGGGGAACATTGGCCAACCTTTCCGAGGCGGAAGTCACCGCCATCCTCAGTCACGAGCGGTCACACCTGCGCGCCCGCCACGACCTGGTCCTCGAAGCATTCACCGCCGTCAACGAAGCGTTTCCCCGGATCGTCCGCAGCAAGTCGGCCCTCGGCAGCGTGCAGCTTCTGGTCGAGCTGCTCGCAGACGACTCGGCGGTCAAGGTCACCGGACCCACTCCGTTGGCCAGGGCACTGGTCACCTGCGCCGGATCCACCGCACCGCGTGGTGCGATGGCGGCCGGCGGGCCGCACACCCTCATCCGTGTTCAGCGCTTGAGCGGGCCGGGGAGCGATGTGCGCATCGCCGCGGCTGCCTACGCGGCGGCCGTGGTGATCCTCGTTCTTCCGACGATCTACGTCGCCATGCCGTGGCTGGAGGAACTGAGCAAGCTCTTCGGGTGAGTCCGCCCGCGATCGGGGTCGCACAGGTCACATCGACTCGAGTCGAACAATTCGCGGTACGTCCCGTACAGTAGAGGTCGGTCGCCATCGCGACCTAGCAATCGAAATGGCACAAACAGCCCCACTTTATGCAGTTCTCATCTGCATTCTGATGGCCAGGTGACAGTGCCCTGGCTCGTATCAATGTGTTCTGGCTGTTTTTCGTGTTTCCCGGTTTTTCGGGTGCTCTCAGCTTCGGGCTTATTGGCGTGCCCGTAATCCGGAGAGGCTTTACTGCGTGACCCACGCTGTTTCCAACACACCCGTTTCCACCACTTCCGACACCACGGCAGTACCGACGCCCGTAGCGGCACCGGCCTTCACCTTCGCCGATCTCGGACTGCCCGAGGCAGTCGTCGCCGCATTGGCGCGCAACTCGATCACCGTGCCCTCCCCCATTCAGGAGAAGGCACTTCCCGACGCGATCGCCGGTAAGAACGTCCTCGGTCGTGCGCAGACCGGCTCGGGCAAGACCCTTGCCTTCGGCCTGCCGATCCTGCAGCGCCTCTCGCTGCACACCGACCGCCCGGCGGCCAAGCGCCCGCGTTCGCTCGTGTTGGTCCCCACCCGCGAGCTCGCGTTCCAGGTCGTCGAATCCCTCGCTCCCTACGCCAATGCGCAGGGCCTGCGAGTCATGCCCGCCGTCGGCGGCACCCCGTTCAACAAGCAGGTCGAGCAGCTCCGACGCGGAGTCGACGTCCTCGTCGCCACCCCGGGGCGCCTTGCCGATCACCTCCGCCAGGGCACCTGCATCCTGGACTCCATCGAGATCACCGCGCTCGACGAGGCCGATCAGATGGCCGACATGGGCTTCCTGCCCGAGGTACGTGCCGTCCTCGCCGACACACCGGCCGACGGACAGCGCATGCTGTTCTCGGCCACCCTGGACCGTGAGGTTCAGTCACTGGTACGTCAGTTCCTGCCCGATCACGTCGAGCACTCCACTCAGGACGGCAAAGCCAGCGTCCGGACCATGGACCACTACGTCCTCATGGTCGACCGGGGTCAGAAGGACCTCGTTCTGTCCGAGATCGGTGCCCGCGAAGGCGGCCGCACCATCATGTTCGCGCGTACCAAGCTGGGCTGCGACGGAATCACCGATCGCCTGCGTGCGCTCGGAATCGCCGCGGAATCGCTGCACGGTGGCAAGGCCCAGAATCAGCGCACCCGCGTTCTCGAGCGCTTCAAGAACGGTCGCACCCCCGTCCTCGTCGCCACCGACGTCGCTGCTCGCGGAATCCACGTCGACGGTATCGACCTTGTCGTCCACGTCGATCCGCCCGCAGACCACAAGGACTACCTGCACCGCGCAGGACGCACGGCACGCGCCGGAGAGAAGGGCACCGTCGTCGCGATCGTGCTCCCCAACCAGCGTCGTCAGGTTCTGCGTCTGACCGGCATGGCCGGCGTCAAGGCGACCGCCGTCAACGTCTCGCCCGGTTCGGCCGAGCTGAACAGCATCACCGGAGCGAAGAAGCCGACCGGTGAGCCCCTGCGCGCCGAGTCCACTCCCCGCGATCGGAACAGCCGTCCCGGCTACCAAGGATCGAACCCGCGCAGCGGCGGCGGATACCA